>JALCZJ010000003.1 GCA_022690815.1 Ferrimicrobium sp. | reverse complement strand
CAACGAAACGCTACTCGGTTATGACGCCTATGGACTCGCGTGCCAACGTGGTATCACGACACCTTCGCGCATTTTGCGACCCGGTTCCCAACCCTTGGCATCGGTGATTGAAGACGTGTTTGTCGGCAGCGACCCTGAGACAACCAGCGACGACGAGGTGATTGAACTGGCAGCTACCTTTGCCTTCGATAGCACAGAGCTTCGCGCGTAGGGTACTCACGGTGTCCAGATCATCGAAGGAGCACAGCTGTCGTCGCAAAGGGCAGCACTGGCCACCCTGCGGGAACAGCTTCACTTGGAGACGTCGTCCTACCGCGATCTCGCCGATGGACTCGTCACCAATAGATGTACCAACCATAACGAATCAACGGTCTCCTCAGTCTCCAACCTCTGCCGACGAGGACCAGAACAGTGAACTCGCGCGTAACGCAGATGAGCTCCGCCCAGCTCAAAGGTGGAACGACGCTGGCCACCAGCGGCACAGTGTTGTAACTGCTGTTCCTACATCCAAACTCATGGCCCTTGCGACTTGCAGCCTACTCACTGTAATGCGACATCGTGAAAGCTATCACCATACCAAAATTGCGCTACAGTCCTTCGTTCAGGTTCAGTGCATCACGGCCGAATCCAGAGCGATCCTGAACCAACCAAGAGCCATCTGCACTGGACATGAAACACCATCGGGGAACTCGGCCCGACGTGAGCCCCTTCAGCACAACACTCCGGTCGCACCCCAAGCTTTGTGAGCCCGAGCCACAACCCCACTGGCTCTCGCTCAGAATGCAGCCCGGCATCACCATCAAGATTACGCCTATATCTCTATCTCTGAGTCCGCTCTCTCCCTCAGGGCACGGTCGGATCAATGGACTCAAAGCGGCCGTTCACTCAGGTTGGCCGGTTCGCATGTACCTTACTTGACCGCCGACCGATGCGTCTGGCATCCTCGCGGAAGTACCCTAAGACGCATCGCACAACGCCACGAACGACTCCATCGTCATGGTCATCAACAACATGATAGAGTCGCAAAAGCCGACGTTGCGCGATCAGGATGAGGAATCCTGACGCTAAGCGCTTTCGGCGATCCTGGAAACCTGCAACGGCAAACACCATGCTGAGCGACGCCACCAGCATCCGTATCGGCGGCACCACCGATAACGCGTGTCCGTCAATCGCGACAATTACCGCTAACACTCCTCAGCGAGCGACCGAGATCATTCCTCACCCCCGGAAATTGCACCAGCCACAACCTTGCCCCAAAAGCCTCAAACCCCGCGTCTCCCACCAGACCGAAGACGAGGGACTGTAGCGCGATCCAGCACCCATCATGGTCACGCGCACCCGAGACTATCGCTATCTGGGTGCCAACCTACTTTCGTCAAACACTGCAAAGCTACGAGATAACGCAACCTATACCTCTGATGTGGCCATGGGCTTTCGTCGCCATCACGCACGGCAGAGATCACCAGACCGAGGGCCAAGAGCCTAGCCACCGTCAAGATCACTTCCCGTCCAGTATTCGAATGAACCCAGAGGACAACGTATCCAACCTCCAGAACCCGGTAGCGCACGAGCTAGACCGTGGTACCCGTGATGTGGAGAGTCCGCGGGTCAGGTACAGGATTGGCATCACCCTTTGTCCGCACCACAACCTCGCCATGGACCCGTGGCAACGGGATAACCCGATGCATGTAAATAACACGCGAACAATTTGGCGGATGGAACACCGCGACGTCGTGCAATTTCAGGTCCCTCATCGGCTCACGTTAAGCGAACGCTATGCTTCCTGTCGGTATCCCCGGGCTCATCGAACCTGAGAAAACCAGCAACAGCTCCCAACGACCCGACAGAACCGAGAACCCCAAGGTGACAACGAGCAGGCAAACCAAAAGCGCCACATCGCGCCCCAGCCATAGTAATACGAGCCTTCCACACGACCTTCTCGGTATTAATCGCAAAGCGACGCTATCGGGATTAATCAGCAGTGACTCACTCGCCTCAGCCGATTGCTCTGTGACAAGCAAGATCCACCTTCACTTGAACTGCACAGAGACGATACGGGAATGCGCATATCAACAGCTCAACCCCCTCCGTCAGAATACCCGAGTTACCCTTGCCCTAACTACAACAATGAAGTGCCAACAAAATTCGACGTTGGGCTAACAGTCTGCCCCTCCGCTGTATTTGTGGCTGCATCAAGCAGGGTGTAAATCACTGAACACTCTGCACTCTGTTCATCCCCAGAGTTTACGCTAGCTCTACCAGTAGTCACATTTACATCAAATGGCTGCAGGAACGGGACGTTTTAATTATTCACAGCCATACTAAACGTATAACTCCCAGGTGCAGCATAACTACCAGCACCAAAATGTGATCCATCAATAGTGTTACCGCCAACCCTAGTAAGATTGGTCCATGTCTGCCCATTATCAGATCCCGTGAGCTCTTGAACCGTAACGGTCATGTCTTGCAACAGGGCAGATGGGGTACCATTTGGCAGTGTAGAGGTTACCTCGGACACTTAACCCTGTAGGGTGCCGGCATCCTTAAGATAGCTGTCAGCCCAGTACTCGACACCTGATGCCATATTAGGCGCTGTCCACGCGAGAGAGGCATTACTGCCATCTGTCGTAGTTACCTGATCATTCTGTAGCCCGGACAAACTCCCTTGGTTGCTTGCGTAGTTGTCAGCATCCCGGGGCACACAGAGCTGCTGTTTATTCCCAGAAGCACAAGTCTCCCCCGTTTTTCCTACGCTTGCATTCAGAAAACAAGTACCGGCTGTGGCACTCGTATTTAAGTTCGCATTACTAGTAAATGCTGCGTACCCACCAACATCTACAAATGCTAGCAAAGCCAATCCAAGCACGCCTGCTGCTAATGTTAACCGTGACGGCTTCGTCGACCTCCCTGTTCCAATGAGAACCCATCACTGGTTCTCCACCCAAACAACGTACCGGTTTCGCCATTAGCTAACCACTCGGCAAAGCGACCATTCGACCAAGTGACTCAATGCTTTATTCCTTTACTATAGCGTCGCTAGTCGCGCCGTACAACTCAGGGAACATATTTTCTCAAAACAACATTCTGATCAGGTAATACAATGATCAGAAATATGACTATCCAGCGATTGCAGGTCGATCACACAGAACAGGTGAGCACAATGGGCTGACTCCAACACCCTTGTTGCTCGCTTTGTTAAACACTCTCCGCGTACATACAGCCACTCTACATCTACTTTTACCAAATCTAGACAATTAGATCGCGGTGATTTGCAGTCGGCCAAGATCGACAATACACACTCAAAAGCTCGCATAATTTTCAACATTAGTTGAATCGAAGCGCTACACTTATCTGCTTTGGTCCGAATCCATTGTCCACGGGCCCTAGGCTCAACGTGTCGCAAGGGAGTCAAGAACCCACGCTCGCTACGCTAGTGAAACGCCTCTCGACGAGCCGCCAGCAGCCTCATCGTGAGATCCCGTGACCGACTGGCCACCAGACCACGAATCTCAGATTGCCCACGATAGGTCGAACCGTCACCGAGGCTCACTGATCCTCCCATTACCTGGACGGCATGCGCTCCGGGAAGATGATCCCATGGCAACACCCGCTCGTAGACAAGAAAATCCAAACGTCCAACCACCAGGTCGAGATAGTCTCTTCCTGCACACCCAGAGCCATCCATAATCTCATAGGCACAAACGCTTTCTCGCAACCTCTGGTGCACGCTGGCCGACAAGAAGCGACCAGAGATCATTCCCCGTGCAGTCGGGGTATGTTGGATTGAGCCATGTTCTACCCGTGACATGCCCGCATCGAGAATCTTCGCCCCATCAGTACTGGCCACAAGCGCCTCGCCGCCATGTATGCGTATGCAACTAAGTTGCGTACTGCCGTCGACGGACAGCGCCACCATGGTGGCCACCGGTCCGGCTCTGGCGACATAGTTCGCGGTTCCATCGATTGGATCTACGACCCAAAGCGACCCCGCATTCGTCTCAACCAGTAGCCCATCGGCATCGCTCGCAGCCTCTTCTCCAAGGACACGACTCCCCGGCATCAAGGAGAGGAGGTACTCACTGAGTATTGTTTCAATCGCGATATCACGCTCGGTTACCCACTCACCAGGAGACTTTTCCCAACCCTCGCCCTCTAGCCGCGCGGTCTCATCAATGGCAGCGTCGATCGCCGCAAGGACGGCCAGGGGATCCGTCAATGATCACGAACCAAGCTGGTCAAAGTCAGTTCGTCGAGCAAGCTCACGCTCTAACTCCTGGTACTCCTTCGAACCGGTGATTGGAAGGAGTTGCAGCAAAAGATCGAGATTGCCATCAACACGCAACTTGCCCTCCATGAACGCACTCGTCGCATCGGTCTTGCCAGTCTGCATGCTGCGGGCATCTTCGAGCGAAACACTGAGCTCTACGTCAGGAGCTGGATGTTCCCCCAAACCTGCAGCACCGAGTTGTCCATCTTCAATCGACCAATAATAAGCGTACTCACCGCCGTCAGCAGCCGTCAAGAAGTACTGGAGCGTCGCTGATACTCCCGCCTGATAGGGCATCGCTGCCCCAAGCTCGAGCGTGTCTTGGATCCATCCCGGTGAAAGCCATGCCGCCATCTCAGCTCCCCTCAATACCTTCGAACAGGTCAGTCTCAAGATAGCCTGCTGGCGCATCGACGAGATGATACTCCTCGTAGGGATAGATATTGGCAAGCTCATCGGGAGAGAGCGCAAACCAAAATGGAGAGTTGGGGTCGACCTGGGTCTCATGAGCCAAGAGAGCGGAACGACCAACCTCAATGGTAGCGCTTACATCGATACGAGTGGTCACGAGGTCATCATCACCTGTACGTTCTGTCATCCGAAATGGAAGCTCTATGCCCTTGGCAGCGATTGCCGCACCGATCGCCTCAAAGCGGGCACGCACCCACAGCGACCAGTACCACTTTTGCACCCAGTGAGGATCCCCGAGTTCTGGCGCAAACGTAGCATCAGCGGCCAGTTCACGGGCGACCTTAGCCACCTCGTAAACACGAAGGTGATCCGGGTGCGGATAGCTATCTTGATGCGCACCGTAGCTGATGAGCACCTGTGGTCGCTCGCGGCGGAGTATGGCCACGAGCGGTCGCACCGCGACCTCCAACTCAACTGCCCCAAAGCAGTTGGGATGGCTGTTGGCCGGACTGTTGGGCATGCCGGAATCACGGAACCCAAGCAGCTCAACCTCGCGATAGCCAATCACTTCGGCCGAGCGGGCCAGTTCCTTTAACCGTAACTCAGGAAGCTCCGCAGGGTCACGGTCCTTGAAGGCGGGGTTGAGGAACTCTCCCTCCTCACCTCCAGTGGCCGTCACCAACACCGCTCTTGCACCTTCGGCCGCATACTTAGCAATCGTGGCAGCCCCCTTGGATGCCTCATCGTCTGGGTGAGCATGGAAACTCACAATCGTCCGCTGGTTACTCGACACTGATCCTCCATTGCATGCGTACCTTGTTACAAACAGGCTAACGGCCCAGGGGTCGTCTCAAGACCACCTTTCATGGGCGCGGACGCGCCTTGGCGCTGCATCAGATCCTCATCCGATCGCCATCGAATGAGTGCGTCGCCGGATCGGCGACGAGCTCATCTGGCAGTTGACTTCACTGGTCGATCGAGAGAAGCTCGAGTTCTTTGGCAAAGTGCTCCCTAGCAGCGACACGGCGCGTCGCAATCAGCTCCGTTGGCTCACTGACAGGCTGACAGTTGCGAAGGATCTGACGAGCTACCGTCATTCGATGCACCTCGTCGGGTCCGTCGTAGATGCGGGCAGCACGTGCCGCACGATACATCTGCTCGAGTGGGAGATCGGAGGAGAACCCCAGACCGCCGTGCACCTGAATGGCCCGATCGATGACGTTATAAAGCACCTGTGCACCGAAGTACTTGATCATCGAGATCTCCTTCCGGGCCGCTTTCTGACCCTTCTGGTCGATCATCCAGGCAGCCTGCAGCGTCATCAGCCGAGCCGCCGCCATCTCAGCCGCGGAGTCCGCAATCCAGTTTTGGACCGTCTGCTTTGCCGCGAGGGGCTCGCCGAAGACCTCACGGGAGACCGCACGCTCACACATCATTTCGAAGGCTCGACGCGACTGCCCGAGCCATCGCATGCAGTGATGAATCCGCCCGGGGCCAAGACGACTCTGGGCGAGCGCGAAACCCATGCCTTCATGACCAATGAGATGATCGAGTGGCACACGTACGTTCTCGTAGACGATCTCGGCGTGGTTGCCATAGGAGCCGAAGTGAGGGACCGGATCCTCCATCGTGGGGATATCGCGAATCACCCGTACTCCTGGTGTATCCCTTGGAACCAGCAACATCGACATCGCCTCGCGGGCCGGCACATCCGGGACGGTCCTCGCCATCACGATCAAGAAATCGGCGACCGAGCCGTTCGTGGTATACCACTTGTGTCCGTTGATCACCCACATGTCTCCATCCCGCACCGCTGATGAGGTGATGCGGGTCGGGTCCGCACCGGCATCGGGCTCCGTCATCGAGAACCCACTCGATAGCTCACCACGCAACAATGGCTCAAGGTAATGTTCTCGCTGGAATTGGGCACCATTAGCCTCAATCCCGAGCGCAAGCAACTCTGCATTACCAGAGTCAGGAGCATTGTTACCAAATACCAGAGGCGCAATGGGGGACATGCCGAGCAGTTCATTCATCAGACCGAGCTTGACCTGACCAAAACCCTGCCCTCCAAGGCTTGGGGGGAGATGAGCGGCAAACAGGGCATGCTCCTTGACCTGGGCCTTGAGTGGTTCGATCATCGCCTTCAACGAAGGGGTATCGAGCTCGAGTGTCTCAAGCGGCATGATCTCCTCGCGCACTAACGTCTCAATCCAGTGCAGTTTGGCGTCAAACTCAGGCTCAGTCGAAAAGTCCCATGCCATCTCTGTACTCCTTCCCTTGCTGACCCGACCTTAGCACGGTGAGCACCGGTGGTGTGAACACGCGTGTGCCCCGGGTCTGTGACGTACCTAGAGCCTGGGTGGTGGTGGCAGATTTGGCAGGGTGGAGCTGACGTTAGTCCCTTGTACGTAAAGGGGGTGGGCGGTCCCGGTCAGGACCCCCCCTTGGAACCCAGTAGTTGCACTCCAGGGGCCCAACGCTGGAATCGCTGGCGCGAACCGTTGACGAGCGACGCTGGTCAAGATAGCCCGCCGGCTTGGGTTAATACCCACCGAGCGCAGGAGTTCAACCGACATCGTTGCGGCATAGATGCCATCAAGGGTACCCAAGGTCAATCCCACCTTTGGCTTGATCTCCCCCATGACCGCGCGAATATAGGTATTCCAGGCATCGCCGAGCGCACCTAGAGGAACCCAGGTGCCAAAGCGAAGCAAGGTGCCATGAAACGTCGGGGCCTGCGCCAGAAGCGTCGCACGAGACACGGCGTCGCCGACGACGATGACCGTTGGCGCCTCGTTGAGGGTACCAAGCTGAGAGAGCAGCCTGGCCGTCACGGCGTGTGGGGCAAAGCTGACGATCAGATCAGGAACATGACGCGTCAACTGATCCGTCCCCTGGAGCTGGCCATCGCTGGTGTAGCTGAGCTGCACAGGAACCGACGACACCCCGAGATCATGGGCAATATCGGGAATGGCGCCAGAGGCCAAGACTCCGATCGTCCCGTTAGCGAGGTCGAGATCACGAAGGGCTGCTCCAAGGTCAACGGCGATGGTCGTTGGCGATGTAGTCGCATTGATCGTGTTGGGGCCTGTGGCCATACCACTCGGGAAAAGCTGGAGAATGCCCGAACTCGATGCCTGCGTTGAGACGGCCTGGGCCACCGTGGAAGGGCTATCACCGATGAGTGCAAAGGCTCCGATGGTGTCACCGAGATAACGGGTCTCGTTCGCAGCAATCGCCGCCTGCCCGGCGTCATCCTTCACCACCAGCGAGAGCTGTCGTCCAAAAATCCCATGATGTTGATCGAAAAGACGCAACACCGCCTGCATGCCAGCTACCTCATCAAGGGAATCCTGATGAGAGGTGCCCTCAGCATTGATCTCGGTCGCAAAAAGCACACTCGAAGCCGTAATGCCTGGGGCGGACGCAAGGGGGACGGCGTGGCTGGTGGCGGTCGTCCCGCAGCTGGTCAGGACGAGCCCACCCGCTGCCAAGGCTAGTACAGTGGTGATCGCCCGGTGTCGCATCGGCCACCACCCTAGCACGTCCGATGGTGTCCTGGGTGCTGTGCGAGCGTCGGCGAGCTTCAGGTTGCTTGACGCGACTGGGTGCAGCCTTACTGGAAATCACGCGAGTGCAGCATCGGGATACCGTCGAGTGGTAGCACCCGCGAGGCGATCACCGACCTGACCTCCCCACTGCATTGCAGCCTCCCACTCACCATGACCGCGGACGAGAGTGCTGCTTCGCGAAAACGCACCCAGGCCCCAGGGCGGAGCAGAACGTTCACGAGACCAGCCTCGTCCTCGAGGTTGAGAAAGACGACCCCCTTGGCGGTCCCCGGCCGCTGTCGATGGGTCACGACACCCGCCACCGTCACCTTGGCACCATCATCGAAGGCACCAAGCGCATCCGAACGCACCACACCCGATCGATCCAACGCCGCACGCATGAGTTCCATAGGGTGTCCATCGGTCACAAAGCCAAGTGCTCGTGACTCCATCATCTGACGCTCACCCTCGGTAAGCTCTGCAAAGTTCGGTTGTACGCCCATGGCAACGACACTAGGGAGCCCCCCGCGGTCATGGACCAACGCGCCGCTTTGCCAGATCATCGATCGCCGATGCTCACCACAGCTATCAAGCGCCCCTGCTTTGGCAAGGTTGATCATCTGAGGCTCACTGAGTTCGACACGGTCAACGAGCTCTCGCCAGGTGTCATAAGGCCCAGCGTCGATAATCGCGTGCGCCTTCGCCGTCCCAATGCCACGTACTGTATCGAGGCCAATCCTGAGGCAGACCTTGTCGCCCACACGCTGTAGCGTGGTCGCTGCTGCTCCTCGATTCACATCCGGAGGGAGCGCATGCACCCCGTGGCGATGGGCATCACGCAACAACGTCTGCGGTGACCAGAAACCCATTGGCTGCGAACGCAAGATACCCGCATAGAACGCCGCCGGGTAGTGAAGCTTAAACCAGGCGCTGATGTAGACCAGGTAGGCAAAGGATGCAGCATGGCTCTCAGGGAATCCGAAGTTCGCGAAGGCCGAGAGTTTCTGGTAGATCTCGGCCTTGGTGCGATCATCGACACCATTGGCCTCCATGCCGGCAAAGAGACGCTGCTTGAGTCGCTCCATGCGTTCGCTCGATCGCCTGGAGCTCATCGCCTGTCGTAGTTCATCGGCCTGTGCCGGAGAGAATCCAGCAACGTCCATCGCCATCTGCATGAGCTGCTCCTGAAACAACGGCACTCCAAGGGTCTTGGCGAGTGAACGTTCTAACAGCGGATGCAAGTAACGCACCTCCTCTTCACCACTGCGGCGGCGCAAATAGGGGTGAACCGATCCTCCCTGGATCGGTCCTGGCCTTATGAGTGCCACCTCGACGACAAGATCATAAAAGCATGTCGGCTTCAGTCGAGGTAGGGTCGCCATCTGCGCGCGTGACTCTACCTGAAATAGGCCAATCGAGTCGGCCCGTTGCAGCATGGCATAGACCGCATCCTCTTGAGGCAAGAGAGCGATATCAACCGAGACCCCATCGCTCGTGGCAACAAGATCAACCATTTCATGGATGGCACCCAGCATGCCGAGGCCGAGAAGATCGAACTTCACGAGTCCCATCTGAGCACAGTCATCCTTGTCCCATTGCAGGACACTTCGATCGGCCTTGCGTGCCCACTCAACCGGACACACCTCGATGATCGGGCGATCGCAGATCACCATCCCGCCGACATGGAGGCCAAGATGCCGAGGGGCGTGCTCAAGACCGAGTGCGGCCTCAGCGATGTCCGTTGGGACCGTAAGCAAGGGCTCCCCTCGATGATCGCGTGCCTCGAGTGAGGCTCGCAGCGAGCCGCGCCGCTCGATCTGGCGAGACCACTGATCGATCTGTGTCATTGGCACGCCGTACACGCGCGACGTATCTCGAAGGACCGATCGAGCACGATAGGTGATCAGGCTTGCCGCCTGAGCAGCATTCTCTCTACCGTAACGACGATAGACGTATTGGAGAACCTCCTCTCGCCTACCGCTCTCAATATCAACATCGATGTCCGGGGGGCCATCTCGCTCCGGTGAGAGGAAGCGTTCAAAGAGGAGCCCAAGGGCGACGGGATCGGCGTTCGTGATACCGAGGGCATAGCAGACGGCCGAGTTAGCCGCAGAACCCCGACCTTGGCAATAGATCCCCTCTCGACGACAGAAATCGACGAGATCGTTGACCACTAAGAAGTATCCCCCAAACCCCAGTGTCTCGATGATATCGAGTTCATAAACGAGTTGCGAGTACGCCCCCACAACACGCTCGGCATCGATAGTTCCGTAGCGCTTGGGCGCCCGTTCAAACGTTAGGTGCCGAAGCCAGGACGCATCCGTCTCGCCAGCGGGGGCCAGCGAATGTGGAAGTCCTGGAGCGATCAGGTCCAGTGGGAACCGACAGCGCTCCATCACCTCGAGGGTCTGAGCTAGTACCCCGGGGAATCGTGCAAAGTGACGGTGTTGCTCTCGCGGCGTCCGCAACCTGGGTACACCAGCGCTTGGAAGATACCCATCAAGCTCGGCAAGCTTGGCATTCGATCGGATCGCCGCCGCCACCGTTGCCATCCGTTGGCCACGAGCATCGAGGGCATGCACATTGTGGGTGCCAACGAGTGGAAGCGATCGCCGATGAGCGAGCTTGGCAAAGAAATCAGCTCGTACACCATCCAATGGATCACCATGATCGCTGATCTCGACCACCAACGCGTCGTGACCAAAGTGCTCTACCAACACATCTAAACGCGATTCAGCCGCCTTTGGCCCCTGTTCGAGGAGGGCACGTGAGAGGGGGCCTTTGCGGCAACCAGTCAAGATGACCCAACCGCCGTCAGGCTGGTTCGCCGCCAGCTGGTCGAGCGACAACGAGAACACCCCTTTCGATCCCCCTGCGAGATGACCTTCGGCAATCGTCCGTGAAAGCGCTTGATAGCCCTGGAGTGAGGCCGCCAAAACGACGAGATGTTCACCTTGGGGATCGGGCACCACCGTGCGCACCTGTGCCTCTCCAAGCGTCAGCTCGGCTCCGATAATCGGTTGAATTCCTTCCGATCGGGCTGCGGCGAGGAACCGAGGCACCCCATAGAGGCCATTGTGATCGGTGAGTGCGATGCCCGCAAGACCCGCACGGCTCGCCGCCACCACCAGATCCTCAGGCGAAACGACACCATCAAGAAAGCTAAAATAGCTGTGAGCGTGCAACTCGGCATAGCCCCCAACGCAAGACTTCTCGGCGATAGCAGCACCCGCCAGATCACTAAGATCCGGCCGTGAGATCGATCTCTCAACCCGTGGTAATAGCCCCGTCATCTAGGCAAACGCCCCCTCAAGCCACCAACGTTGTGCCTCCCTCACCACAAGTTTGGTCCCTTGCGAGGTCATCACCATAAGCCGCACATAGCGCCGACGACGTCGCTCCCACCAACGCTCAACGACAACCCAAGGACCGATCGAGGACGAGACAATAAGCTCATCGTGGCCGACAACGAGCATCACTGGCTCCCGTGTCAGCACCCCATCTGCGGTGACCTCAACCGGGGTGCCCACCGCATCGAGCAGTCGAACCTCCCGAGGGCGTCGGTAGACCAGGCTTGGGCTCACGCCGGGAAGATGACCCGGCCAAGGGGCCTGATCATCCTTCGACTGATTTGGTAGCGGCCATTGGCCACTCCAGGGCATCCAGGTTCCTCGCTCATACAGAGAACGACCGCCCTGAACAACCGGCACCAAAACTCGATCATCACCATAGAGCGTCGCCAATCGGGTGAGCGTCGCAAGCACCGCTGACTCCTTACGCTCCTGGCGGTCGAAGGTGAGCTGTCGACGGCGTAACGGCGACCACTGCATCGGCTCGATACGCACCTCGACCAACGGATCACGATGTAATCGCGAAGCCTGCTCAAACCATCGCAGTCGGGCGATCAGCTCGGTTGCCCGGACCCCATCGAGCACCTCGACCGTCTTGGTTAGTTCACCCGTCGTTGTGACGAGCGTCAAATGAGCCTTGGTGAGTGTAAGACCACGCTGTTCGGCGGTGCTGACCAGCGCGTCAAGTGGCTGCATCAGACGAAACGACAGGTGTTCGATCGTGTCACCGTCAAAAACTGTCGTCGTGCACATTGTGGTGTCGGCTGGATCTCCATCGACGACACCGATATCAGCCTCAAGACGACAGAGACGATGCCAATGCAGACCCCTGCCACCAAAGCGTGCGGCCACCGTGGATGGCTCAAGACGTTGGAAATCAGCGACTAATGTCAACCCGACCTCGCGCAACAACGTAGCCATCGACTCAGGCAGTAGCTCCTCGACACGGCGCTCACCCGCAAACCGGATCGACTCACCCGGAGGGACTCGTTGACCGAGGGTAGCTGCAAGAGAGGCAATAAAGAGAGAGTCGCCGACACCGATCTTGGGCGTCAACTGGGGGTACGTCCGAGCGAGCACGGTACCAACCACATCGACAGCGGCCACCGCTCGCTCCTCCGTCCCAAAGTATCGCGCGATCGGGCCCGATGGGATAACCACCGCGTGCCGACTGCGACGCGCGTGAGGAGAGATGTCATCAAACATCCGCTGCAGCCGCGCCAACCACTGCTCCTCGCGATAGCCATCTCGTTCTCGCAGCTCTAACTCGGGGTACCGTGCCATCGCCTCGACGCAACGCATGCCAACGACAACACCGCGTGCTTGGGCAGCCTTGGTGAATGCCGCCACACGCCCCCGATGGGCGACCGCAACGCAATCATCCTGCGTTGCCTCGACTGCGAGCAGCGCAAGACCATCAAGGTCCACGACCACCACACGTCGGGGTTGCACAAGCATCATCGTGTCAACACCGTCGGTGCGCCGATGACAAGCCCATGCTCTTGGGTCAAGAGATGCAGTGTCGGGGCCCCAAATGGGCTCAATCGACTTGGCTCAGCCCAACCAAACTCTTCGACGATCAGCGTGACATCAGGAGTGACCTGCGGTCGTTGTCGATGACCTCCAATACGACGATCCTGATCGACAACGACCAAGGCGCTCTTGCGTTCCCTCGTTCGCGCTACGAGCCGGTGCCAATGGCGATCGATGAGACGAGCCTCGAAAACGACGACATCAAAGGCGGCGATCAGCAGGGCGATCACCTGAGCCATCTCAGGGCCGTCATCGACCATCACAACTCGGCTAAGATCCCAACCGGTCTGTGCCAGTGCCATCACCCCAAGGTCACACAGGGCGGCTAGGGCGACCGTAAAACCCGCCTGTGACGTCGTACTCAGCATCTCGATCGCCGCGGTGTAGGATCCGAGACCACTCACGGCCACGACCGTGCCCGTTACCAACCCACCTTTTGGCATCAGCCCTACAAACTCGTCCTTGACCGGCAACACCGTCGATGGCTGGTACTGGGTCGCATGAAGAAGTGACGAGACAGACGACTGTGACATAGGACCATAGTAATACATCTGTTCGCTTTTCCCTCCGATACCGTGCCCGCACCCACAATGCGGACCAATACCTTGACCGTCGCGAAGAAGGCCTCTTCACATCATCAGCGTGCCGCCGTGCCTGAGGCAATCACGATCTAGGACACCTTTGGTGAGGGGATGAACCCACTCACCAGGAACACCGATGTCGTCGAGAACCAAAGGTTGTCGTCGACCTTCATTCGTTCGGAGTCATGACATCAACAACACCTAGTTGCCGTCCACACTCACCTGATCGCGAGTGTCGATCACAGGGCATCAGCGTCTGCTCAACTACATCACACGACGCTTGATCGTTACAGGTTTTCTCGTTTATGACGATTATGGCTCGCTTGGCCCACCAGATCGTGCTACGGTAAAGAGCATGCGCCGCCACCCACTGAAGTTCTCGTCCCTTTGATCAGACAGCGAAGCGACACTCAAGCCTCCTCCCTCATGGTACCGCTCAACCCGCACAGCCCTTGAGCCCAGTCCAGGGATCGCCAGCTTGTGCAATCCTTGGGTCGACGTAGGCCAGGGCTTGTGGACCCATCGTCAGCCATCTTGACAAGGAGACGAGTGAGAACATTATCTACCTCGCTACGCACGAGAGAGCGAGACTCCTCGCCGCCTTTGGCATACCCTCGCAGGCAACATGACCATCAACATCGCCGATCCGGGCACGTCATTCGCCGCCACCACGACCGAAGCGCACCGGCCATCTCCCTCATGATCATCCACAACCTCAATCACGATCACACCAAACAGAATCCAAGCTTGTTCACGATCACGTGGAGGCACACCAGGAACGTGAACAATTCATGATATGAGAGCGTCGTAAGGGCGAGATCTGCTAAGGTTTCGACATGGAGAACACCCTCCTTGACGCGTACGCCGTCTCGAACACCTTTGATGAGGTGCTCGAAGGTCCAGGCGTGCCGCGCCCTAGTTGCGTCGAACTCTATAGTGCCCTGCAGGAGCTCAACGAAGCCGAGTTCGAGCAGCGTTGTCAGGAACGTGATCTCTCGTTTCGTGACCGTGGTGTCACCTACTCGTTTGCAGGGACGGAGGCTCCTTTCCCTCTCGATCCAATCCCGAGGATCATTTCCGCGCAGGAATGGATGTCACTTGAAGCTGGTGTGATCCAGCGCGTGCGCGCTCTTGAGGCCTTCCTTGACGACATCTTTAGCCAACAGCAGATCTTCAAGGATCGCGTCGTTCCTCGTCGTCTCGTCCTCTCCTCTTCGCTCTTTCTCCGCCATGCCTACGGTCTTACACCTGCCAATGGTGTCCGCATCCATATCTCAGGTATGGATATCGTCAGGGGCTCTGATGGTGCTCTGATGGTGCTCGAAGATAACCTGAGAACGCCTTCTGGAGTCTCCTATGTTCTTGAGAATCGACGCTCCATGACACGGATTTTTCCTGAGTTCTTCCGTGGACATCGTGTACGACCGGTGGCCAACTACCCCTCCGAGCTTCTCCGAGCCCTCGTCGCCGCGGCTCCGGCCAGTGCCACCTCCGATCCGAAGGTCGTTCTGTTGACACCTGGAGTCTATAACGCCGCCTATTTCGAGCACACGTTCCTTGCTCGGCAGATGGGGGTTGATCTTGTCGAGGGCAACGACCTCACCTGCCGTGATGGCGTTTGTTATCTCCACACCACCAACGGTGATCAACGAGTCGACGTCATCTACCGACGGATCAACGACGACTTTCTCGACCCGCTGTATTTTGAACCCTCCTCACTCCTCGGCGTGCCTGGCCTCCTTACCTGTGTGCGGGCGGGCAATCTCACCATTGCCAATGCCATCGGTAACGGTGTCGCAGACGACAAGCTCACCTACACCTACGTACCCGACATGATTCGCTATTACCTGGGTCAAGAGCCAGTGCTGGCCAATGTGCCGACATATCGGCTCGAAGATCCTGAGGCACGCGCTTGGGTCCTCGGCCGACTTGACCAGCTGGTACTCAAGCCAGTGGACGCCTCTGGAGGTGCCGGCATCGTGATCGGCCCCGACGCCGATGAGCCAACACTCACCGCCGTCGGCGAGGCGATCGAGGCTCACCCTAGAGGCTGGATCGCTCAAGAGGTTGTGAAGCTCTCAACGTGCCCGACCAAAGTTGCTGAAGGCATCGAAGCGCGCCACATCGACCTGCGCCCCTTCGCCGTTAACCAGGGCGACCGAATCTGGGTGCTCCCTGGCGGTCTCACCCGAGTAGCGCTTCCAAAGGGCTCCCTGATCGTTAACTCGTCACAAGGCGGGGGCTCGAAGGACACGTGGGTACTCGACGCCTCGGCCCGCGCCGTAGATCTCGACCCCACGATCGATCACCCTGTAACCGCAAACGGCAATGGGCGACAACCAGCGACCGTCGACCATCCGCTCCAGGTCGCCAAGCAGCAGGAGTCATGACGTGTTAGTCCGGATTGCAGAGTCACTCTTCTGGCTGGGCCGTTACCTCGAGCGCGCCGATGACACCGCTCGCATCCTCGAGGTGCACCTCAATCACGAACTCGAATCGGGATCATCTGGTCCACAGCAATCCTTTCTCTCCACCCTTGGCTTCGACGAACTCGACTCCAAGCAGATGGATTCGGCAACACTCTTTGCCACACTGGGCTTCTCCGTTGAGCATCCAAACTCCATCGCTTCTTCGATCGTGGCCGCACGACGCAATGCCGGTGGTCTTCGTGAACTGCTGCCGAGCGAGGTCTACGAGGCCATCAATATCGCGGATCGCCTCTTGGTGAAGATGCCCCGTAGGTCCACCTCACTCTCTGAGTTCTTTCGCTACGTCAGACTTGCACATGAGCGCGTCGCCATCACTGTTGGCCTCTTGGTTGAGAGCTTTCCACGAGACGACGGTTGGCAATTTCTCCAACTTGGCACCTTCATCGAGCGCGTGGACATGACGTTGCGTCTTTTGAAGTTTCGGCTAGTCCTAGCACCGGAGAGCCGCGATTGGGTGACGACGCTCAAATACTGCTCGGCCTACGAGTTCTACATCCGGACCTATCACGGACAGGTGGAGCCGGACTATGTTCTTGAGTTTCTCCTCGTCGATCGTCTCTTTCCCCGCAGCGTACAATTTGGCCTTATGACTGCGGAACGCTGCCTTGAACACATCGCACCTGACACGCATCGAAGCGCCGCGCCTCCACCGGCACAACGCATTCTTGGGCAAGCCCGGTCCACCATCTCGTTTCTCGCCAGAGAAGATCTCACGACACGAATTGAGACGCTCCTTGAGGATCTCAGTCTCGCGTGCTCGCTCGCCTCGGACGCCATCACCCAGCAATACTTTGGACAGGCACGCGCTCAATCGTGGCAACGCGAGGTAGCAACGATGGCGCCACGGAGTCTACGGTGAGTTGGACGCTCTCGATCGAGCACACCTCGCGATATCGTTACACTCGGCCCTGTGCCGGTTCGTTCAACGAGGCTCGCATGCTCCCCCAATCCGATCGATCACAGTTTGTCCTGGAACGAAGCCTCACGATCACGCCGACGGCCCACATCATTGGCTACCAGGACTATTGGGGAACCCTGACACACATCTTCGAAGTCCATCAACCCCACCTGGAACTCTCGATCGTCGCTCGATCACGGGTCCAGACCGGACCCGGACCAATGCCATTGACCGATCCCCCGGCATGGCAAGACTTCGAGGATCCTATCTTCTCTGACACCTTCGCTGAATTTCTCGATCCCACCGACAAAACCGCGATCCACGATACCGATGAGACCGTAACCGTACTTGAGACGCTCCGCGCAAGCGCATCTCCACGCGAGGCGGCTCAGCTGGCGAGTGACCTTATCAATGACCGTCTCACGTACGAAGTCGGCTCGACCGCCGTCTCCACCTCGGCCGAGGAGGCGTGGGCAATTCGCAAGGGTGTTTGCCAAGACTTCGCTCATCTCGGCATCGGTTTCCTCCGTCGCATCGGGATACCCGCTCGCTACGTCTCGGGCTACTACTACCCAGACCAAGCCGACACTATCGGCGAACCCATCGATGCCGAAAGTCATGCTTGGATCGAGGCGTGGGTCGGAAGCTGGCTTCCACTCGATCCAACAAACCGAGTCGTGACACCCGAACGTTACGTCGTGATCGGCCGGGGTCGCGACTACACCGACGTTCCTCCACTCGTTGGCATCTACAGTGGCGCCGGCGATTCAACCATGGAGGTCAATGTCCGCGTCATCCGAGAGGCGTAGACCTGTCGTGTGGGCCCACCCCTTTGAGCCCGGCGCTAGGCGGACAACTCCCACAGCGAGGCATACTGGCCACCTTGGCCAATGAGGTCGTCATGGGTCCCTTGCTCAACGATCTTACCTTGAGCGAGGACGTAGATCTGATCAGCCTGTAGGAGCGTCGAAAGCCGGTGAGCAATCACCACGGTCGTTCTCCCCACCAACACCTCGTCAAGGGCGGTCTGCATCTGCGCCTCAGCCACGAGATCAAGCGACGAGGAGACCTCGTCGAGAATCACAATCCGCGGATCCTGAACGATCAATCGAGCTAACACCACCGACTGTTTCTGACCAGCAGAAAGACGAGCCCCACGGTCACCGATCTGGTAATCAACGCCCTCGTCGTGGTGGTCTAAGAAGTCGCCCAGGCCGACCATCCTGCACGCGCGCTCCACCTCAGCCGATGTCGCGTCAGCACGGACAAAGGCGACGTTCTCCGCTATCGTGCCGGTGAAGAGAAATGGCTCTTGGGGAAGATAGGCAACCTGGGAGCGATAACTCGTAAGGTCTACTTCGCGAAGTGGGATCCCATCAACGGTGATCGAGCCCCCTGTTGGATCATAGAACCTGACCAAGAGCTTCGCGATCGTCGACTTGCCAGCCCCCGTCTCGCCTACAAAGGCGATCCGTGATCCGGCGGGAACGTCGAAACTTACTGAGTCCAGCGAGGGCCGGCCTGCTTGGGGATATTGGAAGGTCACTAACCGAAAAGCAACATCGCCCCGCAACATTGGCACCGCTACTGGGTTTTGCGTCGGATGAATGGAGATATCTTGAGCCATGAGCCGACGGATCTGACGGGCCGCCACCCTGGCCTGTTGGAACTGGTCGAAGGTTTGGGAGAGCTGTTGAATTGGTGAGAAGAACTGGTTGACATAGAGTGTCGCCGCGAGCAGGGTCCCAACTGCAAGCGTATGGCTCAACACCTGCGATCCGCCATAGAGGAGGGTGAGCGCGGTGGTGACATCGGCCAACATGAGCAGGAAGGGGAAGTAAATTGATATCGCCTTTTGCGCATTCATCCTCGCGTCACGATAACCACTGCTCAACGAGTCAAAACGGTTGATGGCCTCTCCTTGGCGATTCTTGGCTCGCGACGCCCGCACGCCAGAGACCTGCTCTTGAAAGTTGGCATTGACTGCAGCGATCCGCTCGCGAGCCATCGTGTAGGCGCGGTTCGAATACCGCTGAAAGATCACACTGGCAACGATGGTCAGTGGCAGGCTCGCCACGAGAACCAGCGCAATACTCGGTGCGATCACGATCACCACCACCAACACCAAGCCAAATGATACGACCGACACCAAAGCGGTGATCAGGCCATTTTGCACGAGGTTCGAAAACGCATCCACGTCGCTGATCATGCGGGTCATGATTCGTCCCGACATCTCAGTCTCGTAGTAGTCCATATCGAGTCGGAGGAGCTTCTGGAAGATCCGAGACCGCAAAAGCAGCAGAAACTTCTCTGCGGCCAAGCCAGCAATCACCTGTTCGAGGATGACGACGACGAGGTCGACCACAGAAACAGCCCCGAGCGCAAGAGCCGCAGCAAGCACCAACGAACGCGCGTGATGCAACACGCCAACATCGATGCCAGATCGAAGCACGAGCGGCGAGGCCAAACTCAAGAGCGCATCCAGGGCAACCAAGACCGCCCCCACGACGACCCCCACCCGAATCAGTCGAAAGAGACTTCCAAACCGAAAGCGCTCGTCGATCCAGCCAAGCTCAACGCGACGATCAATCATCTTTGGAATCGTGACCGACTCTTCCTTTGTCTGCGTCGGGGCCGGGGCATCACCTGCGACCAGGGCAATCCTTGGCGTCTCGACGATGGTGTCACTCTCGCCGCTCATGAGTTCACGATAGGCAGGTTCGGTTGCGAGCAGCTGCTCATGGGTTCCAGTCGCAAGGATCCGACCACCCTGCATCAGCACAATGCGATCGGCCAAGTGCAGGGTCGAGCGACGATGGGCGATGAGAATCATCGTTCGTCCACTTCCAGCCGCTCCAATCGCCGCCAGAATCTCTGCCTCAGTCGCGGGGTCAACCGACGACGTGGCATCGTCAAGAATCAGAATCGGGGGTGATCCTAGCAACGCACGGGCGAGGGCGATCCGTTGGCGCTGACCACCCGAGAGTCGGACACCCCGTTCGCCGACGACGGTTTCATAGCCCAGCGGCAATTGACGAATGAAGTCATCAGCGTGCGCCGCCTCGGCGGCTTGCACGATCTCGGCATCGGAGATGTCCTTCCGACCGAGAGCGATGTTGGACCGAATTGTATCTGAGAAAAGGAAACTCTCCTCGAAGACGATGCCGATCGACTGGCGCAGTGACGTGAGATCCCATTGGTTGACGGGCACACCATCGATGGTGAGAGCACCACGTTGGGGCTCATAGAAGCGAGGTACGAGCAGTGCCAGTGAGGACTTTCCTGATCCAGAGGCCCCGACCACGGCAACCGTCTCGCCACGCTCAATCGTGAGATTCAGTCCATCGAGCACCGGCACCCCGGGCTTGTAAGCAAAGGCGACGTCCTCGAACTCAATGGTGCCCTGGACAGCAACTGGAACGTAGGGGTTCGCTGGTTGAACAATCGCCGGATTGGTGTCAAGGAGTCCGAAGATCCGTTCAACTCCAGCTCGAGCCTGTTCAGAGAGGGCAACTAACACCGAAAGCTGACGCACCGGAAGGATCAACTCTACGATGTAGGTGGTGAAAAGAAGGAAAGCTCCGATGGTGAGGTCGCCATTGATGGCGGCATACCCACCGATCCCGATCACCAACGCCTCGGTGACCAGCGGCACCAGCTGCAAAAATGCTTGCAGTTTTGCCTGCCTCCAAATCGTCGCCACGCGTGCTCGGTACAGGCGCGTCGCCCTGTCATGGAGGCGATTAAGTTGCACGTCCTCAAGGGCTGAGCCCTTCACGACAGCGATGCCTCGTACCGTCTCTTCAACAACCTCGTTGACGGCGCCTTTTTCCTTTTGAGCAATGAGACTCACGGGGAAAATCTGCTTACGCAAGCGAATCGACGCTACCCCGATAATGACCAGGGATACAGCCACTATCAGGGCAAGTGGCCAATAAACCACCGCCATCACCACCATTGAAAGCAGTGCCAAGAGGGCATTGCCGAAAAGTCGTGGGAGGAATGACAAAAGACCCTGGATGAGCGAGACATCGGCATTCGCTTCGGAGACGAGCTGACCGGTCTGCAAGCTGTCATGGGCGGCGAAGTCAATCCGCTGGAGGTGGTTGAAGATCCGGGTTCGCAGGTAGTGCTGCACCCCGAGGGCAAGGCGTCCGCCGAAGTAGCGACGCAGGAACGCCAACCCAAAGGCAGCCAAGGCCAAGGCGATGAGGCCAACGAGCCAACCGTTCTCGGCGTGATGACTGCTGAGGCCATCGACAAAAGCTTCCTCAAAGATGGGGACCAACAGCGTCGCAACAGTACCAAGAATCGAGGTGGACAAGGCGATGATCAACTCCCTGCGTTGGGTCAGCACTACGCCGAGGAGTCGCGACATCCACCCTTTTGCCAACCTGTTACCACCTTATAAGTTGCTAATTACAACCACCCTAGCCGCTGAGGGCCTCGAAATGAGCTCAAAGGTGCGCGACAGGAATCTGACCCATACGCCCCGCCTGGAAGTCAGCAATCGCCTGTTCCAGCTCTTCTCGTGTGTTCATCACAAAGGGCCCGTAGTGAGCGACAGGCTCACCGATTGGGCGACCGCCCAGGATGACCACTTCGGCATCGATCTGGCCTGGATTCGCGATTGAAAAAAAGTCACCCTCAGCAAAGACGGCGAGTTGGGCCGCCTGGGCATCGATTCGGGTGGAGCCGTATTGAACGCGACCCTCCATAACGTAGGTCAAAAGGTTGAACGCACGGGGCCAATCGAGGCTGATATAGGCACCAGGGTGCAGCGTTGCGTGAACCATGTTGATCGGTGTATACGTGACCCCAGGTCCTTGCACCGGATCGAGAGAACCAGCGATGACTCGCAGCTCGACATCCTTGTGTGGGCTCGTGCCACGGCCGACCTGCGTGTGGCCGATATCTTGATACCTTGGATCAACCCACTTTTGTCTGGACGGCAAATTCACCCAGAGTTGCAGCCCGTGAAACAGTCCCCCAGTGACCACGAGCTGCTCAGGAGGTTGCTCAATATGGAGAATGCCTGCCCCCGCCGTCATCCATTGGGTGTCCCCACGTCCGAGACTACCACCGCCACCGATGGAGTCTTGGTGAATGAATTCACCTTCCATCATGTAGGTCACGGTCTCGAATCCCCGGTGCGGATGCCACGGCGTTCCCTTGGGTTCACCCGGCCCATAGTCGACCTCGCCCATCTCGTCCATGTGGACGAACGGATCCAGCTCCGACATGGGCACACCGGCAAAAGCCCTCTTCACAGGAAACCCTTCGCCCTCGAGGCCACTTGGCGCCGTCGTTAGACGACGCGGAAGTCGCTCAACACGGCCCTCCCCTGTCGTCGCCGTCACGACTGGGGTATTCACGAACTCTACCGATTCCATCGCACACCTCGAATCTCATTGCAGCTGCAACTATTATCCTAGCAGCTGCCGTGGGTTGCCAGGGCGTTCTAGCGGCCCCATTCGGCACGAAAGCGCACGCGACCCGGGACGAGCGTCGTCCTCCGGAACTCGACCAACTCATGGTGAGAATAGGCGCAACGCTCTACGACCAACACCGGATCATGCCCCGTGATGCCGAGCAGCTTCGCCTCCCGATCCGAGGGAATCGCAGCCGAGACCTCATCAAATCCAGCAGTGACGGTGATCCCAGTTCCCGACTGCAGCACCGAGTATAGAGAGCCAGCCTGCGTCAAGTCAACATCGTCAAAGCTCAAGGCGTTCACCCGCGGGAGATAGGCTCGCTCAAGTGCAAAACTCTCATGTTGTGAACCACGTAATCGCTCGATAAGAAAAAACTCATCCGAACCCAGCGCGAGGCGAGCCGCTAGCTCAGGATCACGTACCGACCCTTTGCCAAGCAGCCGGGCAACCTCCTCGAGGCCTGACTCGGCGATCCTCCCGGCCAGGGAAAATCGATGGCTGCGCAACGAATCGAAGCTCTCGCGAGCAACGACAAACGTCCCTTTGCCTTGGCGCGCCTCTAGATAGCCTTCTGAGCGTAGGTAGCGAATCGCCTCACGAACGGTCGACCTGGAGACCTTGAACTGCTCAACCAGCTCCGGTTCGGACGGAAAACGACCATCAAAGTCCCCGACTTCGATACCCTCTCGCAACGCCTCAGCAAGCTGAGCCCACAGCGGTAGCCCCGAATCGCCATCCAATCGATGCTCTAGCACAAATCATCATCCCTACTCAGCACCGGCCATCCCCATACGTCGTGATCACTGCACTGAGTTTACTTTGTGCGAACGGCGGAGGAGAAATGACCACTAGCTGGGAGCTGAAGTTCAGACATTGGGCGAAACGAACGGCGATGTTCAACAGAGGGACCCAACCAAGAGAGACCGAAGCGATGGCGTGGTGAACCGTAACCCTTGGAGGCTCTAAAATCCCAAAATGGCAGCTCAGCATCCAACATGATCATCCACTCATCCCGTGCCAACTTCGCGGCGATCGAGGCGGCTGCAATCAACGGATGGGTTCGATCCCCACGGACAACCATAACGGCTCCGGCGTCAGCCAGATAGTTGGCTGCTCCATCAAGCAACAGCTGATGATCGTCAATCCCAGTTACTAGTTGGGGGCCAAGATCCACGAGTGCTCGCCCTGCTGCGAGCGCGAGCGCCTTGGTCAATCCTTTAGCATCGATCTCATGGGCAGTCGCAGATCCTAGACCAAACACCAATCCGGCATCGACGAGCCGAGCAGCCATCACCGATCGTCGCTGTGGCGACAACGCCTTTGAATCGTAATAACCATCATTGTCGCGTCGCCTCAGGATCTGTGAGGCGACTTCGATGTCACCGCTGGCTGCTCCAACGACAAGCGGGCCCGCCCAGGCACCTCGTCCTACCTCATCCACTCCAATCGACATTGGACCAAGGTTAGCGTCTCGTATACCTACGTTCTCGTTGGTTCCCGACGAATCCAAGCAGGATACCCGATGCACCAACGACGGAGTAACCGCAGGGCTGCACATCGAGGAATAGTTACCAGCGTTCCTTGCCCGGCCGCATCCATCGTGACAGACGCAGGCTGAGACGAACAACATCCGCCAACACGAGACAGGTATGACCAGGAATCGGCAAACTGCAAAGGGGCGGCGCTGGCTGCTGATGACGTACGCACCGCTTTAGGCAAAGGGATTAGCACTTTAGCAACGACAGCGACCGTCGGCCCTTCGTTGCTAAGCTGTCTCACGTGTCCAAGGGCTCCAACGACGTCGCGTACCTAGTTTTACAGGGGGACCCTGCAACGTCGAAAACTCGACTGCGTGATGTGCTCTCCCAAGATCAGCGCCAACGACTCACGCGTTATTGTCTCGAACGCGTCAAGCAAGCTGTCGGGACGAGCGACCTCTACATGCTCGCCGAGAACCACGCTGCCGCCG
Source organism: Ferrimicrobium sp. (assembly GCA_022690815.1). Taxonomy (NCBI): domain Bacteria; kingdom Bacillati; phylum Actinomycetota; class Acidimicrobiia; order Acidimicrobiales; family Acidimicrobiaceae; genus Ferrimicrobium; species Ferrimicrobium sp. The sequence goes on along the minus strand of JALCZJ010000003.1, from coordinate 102,384 downwards.
CAGAGGGGACCCTGCTTGGGATACCTTCGCTACTGCAGCAGGGCAGTGAACTCAATGAGGCGCTCACACAAGCGGTAACCTCGACCGCACTTGGACGCTATCGGGCGATTGCCATCATCCCGAACGACCTCCCCTTTCTTACCAGCCTCACCACCTGTGAGACTCGCCCATCACCCCAGTGTCTCATCACCCCTGATGCCCACCTCAGTGGGACAAACCTCCTCCGCGTCCCTACCTCAATGCAGGCTCCACGCTTTGCATTCGGTGACAACTCGTTTTTTTCACATCTCGAGCTTGCGGCTGCGGCTGGCCTTGCCATTGAGGTTCACCCATCTTCTGGTGCCTTTGACATCGATACGGCTAGCGACCTCGTCCTCGCACGAGAGACGTTCCCGCACGCAGAACTCTGGAGCATATTGTGACCTCACAACGCGATGGGTTCGCCTCTTACCTGGTAGCTCAGAATCACGACACCACCGTTGATCTCGTCAATCCTGGCGTCGTGCTCGCCATCGGTGCACATCCTGACGACGTTGAATTTGGTTGCGGGGCAACCCTGGCGAAGTGGTCACAACGGGGCACCGAGGTTCATGTCGCGATCTTGACGGATGGACGTCGAGGAACTTGGAATGTAACCGAGGATCAGCTCGCACTCGCCGTCACCCGCGAAGCGGAGGCCAAGCGTGCCGCAGCCATTTTGGGGGCAACAACACTCAACTTCTACCGACAAATCGACGGTGAACTCAAGATGGCCGCTGAGATAGTGATGCAACTCGTTGCACTTATGCGTTCACTTTGCCCTGACGTGGTCATCACCCACGATCCGTGGAAACGCTATCGGCTTCATCCCGACCATCGTGTCACCGGCGAGATCGTCATCGATGCACTGGTAAGAGCCCGTGACGCGACGTTTTGGCCAGAGCTCTCGTCAACCCCCGCCCGACCAAACAATCTTCTGCTCTTTGAGGCCGATGTCGAAGACCATCACGAGACCCTCAGCCAGGAACACCTGACGACCAAGGCCGAGGCACTCGCATGCCACCAAAGCCAGTACCAATCGAGCTACGGATTACATCCCAACGCACCCGATGCAACGGAACAGCTCCTAGCCCGCCTCAGCGATGTCGCTCGTGACCCAGCTAGTGCCACCTATCAGGAGCACTTCAAACGAATCACCGACCTCTGATTGGCCCTCACCATCGATCAGGCGAGCTCCAATCCTGCTCTGCCTACAATCGTTCAGCCTACAATCGTTCGGCCTGCACTCGCTGGGTCTGCACTCGTCCGCCCCTCATGCGTACATCGGCTATGAGCTCCTGGATGTCATGACAACCTCAGGGGTCTATGGGCGAGACTCAATTGACGAGGCGCTCCTTGCCCTCCCAGTACGGCGCACGAAGCTTAAACTTCTGCAGCTTGCCGGTAGCCGTGCGAGCAAGTTCATCGCGGAATTCGATTGACGTTGGGCACTTGAAGTGCGCTAGCCGTTCACGGCAGAACGCCTGAAGCTCCTCCTGAGTTGCGCTTACCCCGCTTTTCAACACCACCAATGCCTTGACCGTTTCGCCCCACTTTGGGTCGGGAACCCCAATGACCGCCACTTCGGCGACTGCTGGATGCTGGAAGAGTACGTCTTCAACCTCGATCGACGAGACGTTCTCACCCCCAGTGATGATCACATCCTTCTTTCGGTCAAGAATGCGGAGGTAACCGTTCTGATAGGTTCCGCCATCACCGGTGTGAAACCAACCGCCCGCCAGCGCCTTTGCCGACTCTTCCGGCTGCTCCCAATATCCCTTAAAAACCTGATTACCCTGGGCCAACACCTCACCATCAACGTCTTCGGCAATCCGGACTCCGATACTCGGCGTTCCAGCCATCGAAAGCTTGCGAGCGAGCTCTGCTGGCTCCAACGTGTCCCACTCTTTCGGTCGTCGATTGACGGTGAGCAAAGGTGACGTCTCGGTCAGCCCATAGATCTGAATAAACTCCCAGCCAAGTTCGCCTTGGATGCGTTCGATGGTGCGCGACGGTGGCGGGGCACCGGCAGCGACCACACGCATGAGATCACGCCCTGGGATCGTTCGACCTTCGCTTGATCGCTTCTCAGCACCCCCCAAGGTCGCCGCCCAGACCGCTGGAGCGCCGCACGCCAGCGTGACACCTTCGTTTTCGACGTTGGAGAGGATACTCTCGCCATCAATCTTGCGCTGCACCACGTGGGTCCCGCCCATGCCGGTGACGGCATAGGGCATCCCCCAACCGTTACAGTGAAACATTGGTAGCGTATGCAATAAGACGTCTCGGTCAGTAACCGTCGTATGCCAACCAAGCGTGGAGGCATTGAGCCATGCGTTACGATGCGTCATCTGCACACCCTTAGGCCGAGACGTTGTGCCCGAGGTATAGTTGATCGAACAGGCGAAATCCTCATCACCTGCCCACTCTGGCATCGATGCCCCTTCTTTGAGAGGTGCAAACAGCTCACTGTCCTCGACGCCATCCATGATTATCCGGTGCTCGACCTCGACCTTGCCGAAGATCTCGGCGTACTCTGGATCGATCAGTAGCAGCCGGGTGCCTGAATGGTTGACGATGTACTGGACCTCGTCAGCGTTGAGTCGATAGTTAATCGGAACAAGGATACGCCCGTATCCTGACACCCCGAAGTACGAGATCAGAAACTTGCCCGCGTTCGGCGAGACGATCCCAATCCGGTCCCCTACCTTATAGCCCATGGCGTCCAACGTCGAAGCCATACCTTTGACGCGCTGACCAATGTCGGCATACGTCAACCGGCCGAGGGCGCCCTGCACCTCCGGATCGTCGACGAGTGCAAGCTTGTTCGGAAAAACCTCTACGGCCCGGTACAAGAAATCCAAGACATTGAGTTCGACTTTCATAGCTCCCCCTCCTACGAACTATGTCTACTGTAGCATGCACCGATGACGCGATGCGATTCACAATCCAGTGAATCGGGGAGAGCGACGCTCACTGAAGGCTCGCAAGCCCTCGTCATAATCGGAACTGGAGAAGATTGAGAGTCGCTCCTCTTCGCTTAAACGCCCCTCCATGGCCGCTTTTGCAGCCGCAATCGAGCGTGGGGCAAGAGCCGCGATATCGCTCAATGTGGCGGCCACTGCTTCGCTCGAGGGAAACGACACCGTCACGAGCCCGATGCGAAGCGCATCAGCGATCTCAAGCCGCCTCGCTGTGGCGATCATGTCAAACGCCTGTGCAGAGCCAACACGTTCACGCAGGCGCAAAAGCGCACCATCTGGGTAGGCGGTTCCCATGCGCGCCGCAGGGATTTGAAATCGTGCTCCCTCGACCGCATACACCAGATCACAGGCGACGGCGATGCTGACCCCGCCTCCGAGGCAGTAGCCTTCGACAAACGCGACGACCGGCATTGGCAGCTGACGAGGTATCGACAGCGCTGCCTCTGTGCGCTCATCGTAGGCGATGGTGTCGGCTCCACGCCGGTGTTCACCGAACTCGCTGAGGTCTGCACCAGCACAAAACGCGCCGTTAACTCCGCGAATGGCAACAACGCGTATCGCGCGATCGGTGCCAAGACCATGCAAGACCTCCGCCAGCCGATTCCACATGTGAATCGACATCGCGTTGACGCGATCAGGGTTATCGATCCAGACCGTGGCTACCTTTGTCGGGGCATCCACCTGGGCATAGATCGCACCTGGCATCTCAGGTGAGCTGCCCTTCAGGCTCACGATCGTCCTGATCGGCTGACGATAGCCCTGCATTATTATCATCTGCGCCTTGCGTGCGAGCAGGTGCCCCGTCGGGCTCGAGATCACTGAGCTTGGACGGCCACCAACTCCACCGACCCAACAACACGACTGCGGAGGGAACGAGCAGCGTCCGCACCAAGAAAGTATCCATCAAGACGCCGAGCGCTAACGAAATTCCGATCTCCTCCACCTCCGCCTGTCCAGCGGAAGCTAGACCGAGCACCAAGAACGTGCCCGCTAACACCATGCCAGCAGAGGTCACCGCCGGACCAGTGGCTCCAATCGCAGCGACAACCGCTTCCTTCACCGTGTGATGATGAGACTCCTCGCGTATTCGAGTCATGACCAGGATGTTGTAATCCTCTCCCAACGCCAACAGGAAGAGGAACAGCATGAAGGGCAAGATAAAGATCAACCCACTATGGCTCCCGATCTTCATAAAGATCAACACCGCCACACCAAGAGCGGCGAAGAAGGAGAGCCCGACGCTCACCACTAGGAACACCGGGGCCACGATCGATCGCAACACCAGCGCCAACAAGATGGCGATGATCAAAATGACCAACGGTACGATGTGGACTAGGTCATGATTCGACGCTGCTGAGACGTCGTACGAAGCCGGCGCCTCCCCTGCGACACCTGACTTGGTGGCGCCAACCTTGTTTGCCAAATTGGTCGTGAAGGAACGAATCGATGGCACGGCATTGATCGCCGGATTCTGCCCAGGCGAACCGGCCCGAAGCGTCGTCTCAAAGAGCACCTCGTGTCCATTTTTACTGATGTAGTTGCTTGTCGCCCGATAGAGCTGGTAGGCCCCGCCAGTGACCAGATGTTGCGTTGGCACCTGTGGCAGATTTGATGCCGATCCCAGCACCGCATGAAGCCGCTCGAGATTCGACGTCGCAAGGTTTACACCCGCTGGGTTGAGCGCGCCATCAACCTGGGTGAACAGCGATGAATGCGAGATATCGTCCTGCAATGTCGTCAATGTTCCCACGTGATCCCAAATCGGTGACGAGAAGCGGAAGATCAACTCGGTCGGATTAAACGAGGCTTTAGGAAAATACTTCGTGAGATCCTTGTTGCCGTAATAAGCGTTCGTACCCGAGGGTGCCGACGCATTACTTGCAAAGCCGGAGGGACGATTCAGCGGAGCGAAGAGAGCCAAGACGCCGAAGAAGGCCACACCAACAAGCAACGTCGCTGCCGGTCGCATCACCAACCGACCCGCAACCCTGCCCCAGAGTCCGTACTTGACTTCGGACCGCTTTTGAACCTTACGGCGTGGCCAAAACGCCGCCCGGCCAAAGATCGCAAGGAGCGCTGGCTGAAGGGTAAGACCTGCGAGCAACATGAGAAAGACCGCGATGGCAAGCGGATACCCAAGGCCACGATAGAAACCAAAGGTGGCGGTGATCAGCATGAGAACCGCTGCTATAACGGTCAGCGCCGAGAAAGTGATCGACTCGCCGACTTTTGCGAGGGCGTGCTCTACAGCCTCGCGGGTAGAGCGCCCTCGATCCAACTCCTCACGCGTTCGGAACACCAAAAACAGGCCGTAATCGGTACCGGCACCGAGGACAAGCACGATCATCAACAGCTGCGTAACGCTAGAGACCTGATAATGAAGGACCGAGGTCAGCCTAGCCACCACTGGACCTGCAAGCAGCGAGACGATAAGAGCAGGCAACAGGGTGAGAAACGGTGCGAGCACCGACCTGAAGACAATGAACAACAGCACCAGGATGAACAGCACCGAAAAGCCCTGGGTTGCGCTGGCGCTGGAATTGTTCTGGTCGGCTTGTGCGACCGCGGTCGCCACCGTGCCCGCGAGGTGTACTTGGAGCCCCGCAGGGGCGGGACTGGCCTTCAACTTGGCCGCCATGTCATTGACAAGCGTCTTAATACCAATATCATCGAACTGTGACGTCGACGATACGACTTCGATCTGCTCCGCCTTCTGATTAGCCGAGATTGCTGCCACGTTCGACTTGACCACCGATGGCACCGTCTTTAATTGCGCTGCCAGTGTGCTCAGATAGGCGGAATCTGCCGATGTAAGCGCAGCGTGTGGACTATCAGCTATGACCACCACCGTAGAATCGGTACTCTTTTGAAACACGTCGGCAAGTTGTGCCGCCTTAATCGAAGGAGAGTTCGTAGGCAAAAAGTTTGAGAAGTTATTTTGGACGACCGATCCGATCGAGGGCAGGAAGGCCAGCGCTGCGATGAGACCCACAATCCATACCACGACAATCGCGTACTTAAAACGGACCGTGAACAACCCAAGACGCTCGAAGAAACGACTCAACGTAGACTCCCATCGATAGATGTCTTTCTGCCAGAGGGGACAACCTCAGCCGACCACCTGTTATTCCTCATCGTCAACCCGTCGCTCGCGTTATGCTTCATCAAGCGTCTCGATCAACTTCATCGATAACAAGTGTGCAATTCGATCGAGGGCCACTCGATCGTCTGGGCTGAGGCCCGCAAGTGCCTGCATTAAGGGCTCAAAGCGCTGGACCAACACCTCACCAACAAACCGGTCGTATTCTGGGCCAGGACCAATCACAGTACGCCGGTGATCCTGAGGGTCCTCGTGGCGCTCGAGCAACCCGACCGAGGCCAGCTGCGAAGCGATCAATGAGACACTTGCCAAACTCAGTCGCAGCTGGTCAGCGAGTTCACTGACCGTCACCCGGCCCACCATGTACACCTGCATCAACACCTGCATGTGCCGTGGCGTCACCGACATTCCGTGAACTTGGCAGGTGCCAGCACGAGCCTTGATGGTCCGTACCACTGGCATCATCGCCAGTATCAGCGATACCGCCCCACCGAGTCTTGCATCGTTGACTCTTGGCCCAAGGGTCTGGTCAGGGGAACCACTCGGCGAGGGGGCATCACGTACAATCTGGTCCGATCTAACTTCAATCACCACAACGCAACCCCGGCCACTCGCTTGACAGCGCCAGTCATCACTTCATCGATTCGGCAAGCACCACGTGGCATCGCGATCTCCTCTCTATGCACCATTCTCTTGCGCTCGTAATCTAAACGAGCCACCAACACGTTGACGAGCGCCAGTGCATGCGTCACGCGCACAACCGGCATAGTTTAGTTAAAAACTGTTTTCAGATGGAAAGCATAGGTACAGGATCAACGAACTGCCAACACTGCCAGCGATTTGTGCTCCGAACTTCTTCAGGAACGTCCTACCATGCGGGCCGAGCGGCGATCTTTGATACGTCAACGCATGTCCAACGCCCCAACGGTGCGTTGGACATGCACGAGTATCAGAACCCGGTCGGATGCTTCTGCTGGAAATCGCTGATACTTCTTATAAAACGCATCGAAACAGTCCGCCACCCGGTCAGACTCCCCTACCAGACTCGCTGAGCCCATAAGGGAGAGATATCGGGTGTCGCGCACCAGCGTGATGGTCGCGACCGGCCGGTTGACGAGATTACTGATCTTTTGAGCTTTGCGTCTCGAGAATACTCCAACGGCTTGTGCATCCTCCACCCAAAAGGGGTTGACCAACACGGAGTGGACGAAACCGCCTGGCATGATGGTTGCCAACACCCCGTGGCGGTTCTCTTCAACGGCACGGACGATGGCTACTTGGGTCAACTTCATTGCTAGCACCAACGCCTGTGCCCAATCGTTGCATCCTGGGCACATGCAACACCCCAGGTGCTCTGCGGGTCTTCATTTCCCGTCATCTGTCCCGCTTTCATCTGCACTGCTTTCATCTGTACTGCCTCCCTGATCGCCTGGGCCAACTGACGCGGGTTCGGTCCAAGGGCTATCAAACTGAACCAGCGTCCGCTCTCCAATGTTGCGAAACATTTCGATCGTCGCACTCGGCAATGCGGCTCGCACTCCTGGGCCAAGAGCGAGCAACAGCCGTGCAAGCCATTCATCACGAAAGCTATACACAATGACCTCATCACCCTCAACATCGAACACGCCTCCAGTCAACGCCTCAAGGGTGGGCATTTGATCAGCCCTCAACCTGAGTCTCGTCGGCTGCCCGGCAGAGCGAAGACCTAAAGGATCGAGACGATCGATGGATTGGCGACCCTCACGAATTCGTAGGGCATCGTGGCAGCCATCGAAGGGGGTGAGTTGCACCTCGCGCATACGATCCAGACGAAAGTGTCGTTCTTTACCTTCAGAAAGTCCAAACAGATACCAACGCCCACCCACGACGAAAAGCGTCAAGGCCACCGCATGCCGGGTCGTTGTCTTCCCCTCGGCATCGGTATAGGCGAATTCGACACAATCTGGGACGACGACAGCTCGACGCAAGAGAGCCAGTGATTCCGGTGGGTTATCGAGGTTCACCACGTCACCGACGCGGACAAACTGACCCTCAATAGCGGAGCGCAATTTCCGTGAAGCACTCGTCAGCTCGGGGTCGTTGTTTTCCAAGAGACCCGCCACCGCATCCAGGGTCGCCAGCACCGTCATGGCTTCAACGACGTCGATGCGCTTGGTGCGTCCCAATTCAGTATCCACCGAGACCTCGACGAGATCGAACTCCTCGTCGACTATCACGTCTAACAACACATCCGGGCTGTAGGGCGGCAGTCCCGCCAACGACGCAGACTCCAACAGCTCCACAACCTCGTCGGCCGGCAACCCAGAGGCCTCAGTCAAGGCCTTGATCGTTGCCGAGCCTCCATTAATCCGTAGATATGAGAGCAGCTGTTGCACGGCCATGAAGCGATCCTCAAGTCGTTGATGACTACGACGTGGAGGCGGTCGGGTGGACACCCTCGCAACGACCGGCGACGGCGTAGATGTTGTGACCGTAAAGTTATTCTGCAACGCCGCTAGAGCCCCATGGACATGGTCTATGAAACGCACACGAACCTCAGGTGGGGCGATCGGAACGACCGGAGCACTCTCCATCATCAGATCCCCAAAGAAGGCCACCATGTTCGATACCTCAACCACTCCAGTGGAGAGACCGCTTGGATCTGGACTCAAATGATTGGGCGTCGCCCCAAGATGCTCCAGTTGGGCGCGCGCGCCCAAGAGGGTCACCTGAACCCTTTGATCGATCTCGAGGTGCCAGGGATGGGAGGGCAACGCTGATCGAAGATCGATCGGTCTCGAATGCGCCTCGTAGGGACCAAGCACATAGGGACCTTCGATTCGATCGATCCGAAAGCTCTTCTGTCGGTTTTCCTCTTCGGCCACCAGATACGTCTGTCCCCAGCGCATCAAAACCCCAAAAGGGAAGACGTCACGTTCACGTCCTCGATAGCCAAATCGAACGCGCTTGGAGCCAGCGATCGCCTCCGCAAGAGCAGGGTCAAGACGGGTCAGCCCTCCCATGTCCCACAGAATCGGGGCGACCTGACGATAGAGCAAACCGAGACGACTCTCGAAGTGCTGCCCATGCTGCCCGACAAACACTGCGCACCCAAGTGCCGCCTCGAGCGCCGCCCACTCATCACGAGTGAGATCAAGATCGAAGGCAAAATCATCTGGATCGATCCAATAGCCCACGTGCGCGCGCCCAGGCAACGCGGCCGTTCTGACAGGAATCCCGATCTCGCGAAGGCTCGCCTTAGCGCGCTCAAAGGCACGAGCGCGGGCAACGGGTGACTCCGGGAAGCCGGGAATCAGATCAGTGAGGGCCTCCTGTGTGAGTGGTTGCTTGCTGGTGCTGAGCAGCTCGAAAAGATTCACCAGCCGGATCAAAGGATCAAGAGCCACGACCGTTTTCTCCCTTCTAGAGTCTGCAACCGGAACCATCGAATCCCAGGGACCGATCCACTGGTTGGTACCGATCCACTCTCAAATGCCAGTCTATGGTTAGCGCGCACGCGAGCCTAGACTAGGAGGGTGCCATCTTTGCGGGGTCTCACTCGCTAGAGGCTTGTGTGTCGCTGGGAGGAGCTGGTGCTTGGCACCGTAACAGGAGAAGCCGTCATTCACATCACCCCACCGTACGGGGGGTTGATCGTCCTACTACTCGGGTGGCTATTCTACTATCAACTCGTGCCCAAGGTCGCCAGTCGGCTCGGCGACTCGCCGAAGCGAATACGCCTAAGAGATGTCGTCTCAGCGCGGCAACGTACGCTCTTTCTTGTAGGCCTTGTCCTGCTGGCGCTCATGGAGAGTTGGCCATCGCTGGAGCTTGCCCGATACGTATCAAGCCTCGCGTACCTGACCCACACCATGGTTATCGAATTGGTCGCGGTACCGTTGCTACTTCTTGGCACCCCAAACTGGCTTTTCCACAAGTTGACCGAGACGCCATTCGCCGATGCCCTCCTTGAACTGTTGACATCCCCAACCCTTACCACCATCCTCTATTGCGCGGTTCTCATGCTCTCGATGCTTCCGACCATCGTCCAGGCCCAAGCCACGTCCCTGGTTGTCTATACCTATCTCCAGGTCGTCTTCATCTTCGCCGGCGTACTGATGTGGATTCCCGCGCTGCGGTTGAATCCTGGTACCAAAAAACTGTCAACCGGTGGTCGGGTCTTCTACCTCTTTGCCCAAAGCCTGATACCCTCATTTCCAGCGGTGATCCTGATCTTCGCTCATCACTCCTTTTACCCCATCTTCGCTTCGAATCTACATCTCATCTTTCACATTTCCGAAGTCGCTGACCAGCAGCTTGCCGGTGGAATCTCCAAGGTCATTGACTTCGGGATTCTCTGGGCAGTCGCTATCGCTATAATGGTCAGGGCGCAAAAGCAGGAGGACCTGGGTGCAGACCCCGAGCCGATCACTTGGCTCGATGTCCAGCGCGAGTTCAAGCGGACTCGCAAAGACAACGGCGCTTAGACAACATCCAACCCACCTCATCATGCTCAAGATAAACCGCGCCCAAACGACTAGGAGTATTCATTACAGTGCCCAACGAATTACGCAATGTTGCCATTATTGCCCACGTCGATCACGGCAAGACCACGCTCGTGGACAAGCTTCTACGTCAATCGGGAGCCTTCCGAGAGAATCAGGCCATCGAGGATCGCATCATGGACTCGATGGACCTCGAACGTGAGAAAGGGATCACGATTTTGGCCAAGAACACCTCGGTGTTCTTCGAGGACTACAAAATCAATCTGGTTGATACGCCTGGACACGCCGACTTTGGCGGTGAGGTGGAACGAGCACTCTTCATGGTCGACGGCGTCCTCATGTTGGTCGATGCCGCCGAAGGGCCATTGCCTCAGACTCGCTTCGTGCTGCGCAAGGCACTCGAGCGCAAGCTGCCGGTGATCGTCGTCGTGAACAAGGTTGACCGGCCAGACGCACGCCCAGCAGAGGTCCTCGACGAAATCCTCGATCTCTTCATTGAGTTGGGCGCCGATGAGCACCAGATTGAATTCCCCGTTATCTATGCCTCCGCAAAGCAAGGGATTGCCGGCCGGAGTGCCGACGACCTCGAGAAGGACCTCACGCCACTCTTTCGCGCCATCATCGAGACGATCCCAGCACCGTTTGCGGTACCCGACGCTCCGTTGCAGGCCCAAGTTACCAACCTCGACGCCTCTCCTTATCTCGGTAGACTCGCCATCTGTCGCGTCTTTGCCGGTTCGCTCAAGCGTGGCGCCAGCGTGACCCGCATTCATATCGATGGCACGCAAACGCGCATTCGCCTGGGTGAACTCTTCATCACCCACTATCTCGAACGGGTGGCGGTTGACGAGGTCGCTGCCGGCGAACTCGCCATCGTCGCTGGACTCGAAGATGTCAACATTGGAGAAACAATTGCCGACTCCGAGGCACCGGTCGCCCTCCCCCCTCTCACTATCGAAGAGCCAGCGATCTCAATGACGATCGGGGTGAACACATCACCGCTTGCCGGCAAAGAGGGTAAGAAGTTGACTGCGCGCCTCATCAGCTCGAGGCTTGCGCAAGAGACCATCGGCAACGTCGCCATCAAGGTCGTGCCAACGGAACGCAACGATACCTTCGAGGTACAGGGGCGTGGAGAGCTCGCTCTCGCTGTCCTCATCGAACTGATGCGCCGGGAGGGTTTCGAGCTCACCGTTTCTAAGCCCAAGGCCCTCACCATGGTGGTCGACGACAAACTCCAAGAGCCCTTTGAACTCCTCGAAGTCGATGTTCCTGAGGAGTACTTTGGCTCGCTTACCCAGATCGTTTCAATGCGGCGGGCGACGCTTGATGCCATGCACCAAATGGCCTCCGGTTGGATTCGAGCGAGCTATCTGATCCCGTCCCGCGGACTGCTCGGCATCAGGAGCGAGCTGCTCTCGGCGACGCGAGGCAGCGCGATCATCCACCACACTTTTGAAAAGTGGGGTCCAGTTGTCGGCGAGATCAAGCCGCGAAGCCAGGGAAGTTTAGTGTCCGATCGAACCGGTGTCGCCATGACCTATGCGCTCTTAAATCTCCAGGAGCGCGGCGAGCTCTTTGTGTCGCCCCAAGATCAAGTCTACGAGGGAATGGTGATCGGGATCAACGCCCGACCAGGTGATATGGACGTGAACCCCACTAAGGAGAAGAAACTCACCAACGTGCGCTCATCGACTGCGGACGAGTTGGTGAGGCTCGTGCCCCCGATTCCTCTGACGCTTGAATCAGCCCTCGAGCTCATCACCGATGATGAGTGTGTCGAGGTTACCCCAACGCAGGTGCGTGTGAGAAAGGTCATTTTGGAAGCGGCGGCCCGCGCCAAAGCCCGACGCCCTGGTCAATCGTCCTAGTCCAGATTGCCGAGGGCCTCACGATCCGATCACGAGAGTACCGGAGTGGCGACTACCATGGCAACAAAGGGCTGACTAGTGCCCGGCCACGGCGGTTGATCAGTCTGCGTCGTCGTATCGAAAGGAAGGTGATATGCCCATGACGATTCGGGTGTATGGCGCCGATTGGTGCCCAGACTGTCGGCGGTCCAAGACACTCCTGATCGAGACGGAGACGACATTCGAATGGATCGATACCGATGCAGACTCCGAAGGCAAGGCGCTGATACGGCAGCTCCAAGGTGAAGAGCCAAGGATACCCACCATCATCTTCGACGACGGTAGCTTCCTCGTCGAGCCAAGTGATGCTGAACTTGCTGCGAAGCTTGGGGTCGCCGTCCCGCCCACAGGCGAATCAACGACTCCTCGCTAACGTCTTTGGTAGCGCTCGACATCTCGCTAAGATGACCACAATGGAGTCACGATTCTTTGAGGACTATCCCGTCGGAATGATCGAACAGTTCGGCCCGATCGAGATCGTTGAGACCGACATGATCGCCTTTGCCCGCGCGTGGGATCCTCAGCCCTTCCACATCGACCCCCAGGCAGCACGTACCAGCATCTACGGTGGGATCATCGCGAGTGGGTGGTTCACCTGTGTGGTCGCCATGAAGGAGCTGGTCACTCACTATCTATCGTCAGCGTCAAGTCTTGGGTCACCAGGGCTTGACCAGCTTCGTTGGCTCGCTCCAGTGCGTGGTGGAGACCAACTCTGGCTGTCCTGCGAGGTAGTCGAGGCACGCCCTTCACAATCGAAGCCAGATCGTGGAATCGTGAAGACCAAAATCGAACTGCACCCCGAGACCGGAGCTCCAGTACTATCGATGATCGCCAGCAACTTTGTGCTTCGGCGCGGTCATTCCAAATGACGGTGTGCGCCACCCAATCTGTTATCCCCAGCCCCACTTGTGTCCAAATGGAGTGATCGATGGATGGTCTACGTATTCTGGTTGCCGTCAAGCAGGTAAGTCGTGCCGAGAGTGCCGACTTCGACGCCAACGGCCAAATGGTTCGCCGACCACAAGACCAGGAGCTAAACCCGTTCTGTCGTCGCGCCGTCACCTTCGGAGTAGCGTTGGCTCGCCAACATCGTGGTACGTGCGACGTGGTCAGCATGGGTCCACCAACGGCACGACAGATCCTCAAAGAGGCGCTAGCCATCGGCGCCGATGAAGCCTTTCACCTTACTGATTCCGCCTTTGCCGGCGCCGACACGCTGGCAACCGCAGAGGTGCTTGCACGCTTCGTCAAGACTCACCCTTCTGCATACGACCTCATCCTCACCGGCAGATTTGCCGTCGACGCTAATACCGGCATCGTCGGAGCCCAACTGGCCGAACTCCTTGACATCCCGTACTCGGGAGCGGCTCGCGAGCTGGCACTCAAGGACCACATTGCGACGCTGGACACCGAACTCGATGATGGCACCCGTTCAGCATCCGTAACGCTTCCAGCCGTAATCTCGGTCGCTGAACGGATTTGTGCGCCAGCAAAGCCCACAGATGAAGAGATCGAGGCGATACCAGCGCAGCGCATTAGCACCTTAGGACGTTTTGAACTCGGCTTTGTCGAAGCCGTACCGAGCGCGCGCACCGTGGTCGACGGGATCAGCCATGACGAGACCCATCGCCTCAACATCGTCATCGACGGCAGGAGCGAACTTGACAAGGGACTTGCCATGATTCGGAATCGACCACTCCAACCCCTCGACGTCGTCACTCAGTCGGAATTGCTCGGTCTTGATCGCGTTGCCTACCTTTGCGATCCCGGACAACCCAAGCTCAATCGTCACTTAATCAACTACCTTGGGGCAGGAATCGACCCCATCAACGGCCAGCTAACCGTGTTATCCTTTCACAACGCACTTGAGGGTGGGGAGGACTTCGGTGGCGTCGACTACCTAGTTGAAATCGATGGAGCCCCCGTCGAGGATGACCTCGTCCCTGCCATCGCAAACTGGCTTCTTGCACATCCACAACAGCTGTTAGTCACCCCGGCTACCTCATTTGGACGCGAGGTGGGCGGACGTCTTGGCGCCCGTCTGAACGCCGGTGTCCTCACCGATCTCTCCCGGCTTAGTAGCGATCGTTCGCCATTGGTGAGTGGAGCAAAGAGTGTTGGATCGATCGCATCGGCGGCCAACGTATCCGCCGTTACCAGCCTCGGGATCGCGCTTCTTCGTCCAGATATGCCCCAACACCTACCATCTCGACGTCTTGCAACACCTACCAAGAGCACCCTTGTGGTCCAAAGGCGTGGTCGAGTCACCCTTAGCGCGAACCAGATACTAGATATCCTCGATTTTGCCAACGCTCCGATCATCTTTGGCGTTGGTGCCGGCGTCAGCGCTGAGGACCTGCCTCTAATCGAAGAGCTCGCGGCCAGCGTGCAAGCACAGCTCGGCTGTACCCGCAAGATCGCTGATCGTGGAATCATGCCACGATCACGGCAGATAGGCATCACTGGTCGCTCAGTATCTCCAGGACTCTACATCGCCATCGGAACACGAGGGAGCCATAACCATCTCGCTGGCGTCCGCGGAGCCCTGATGACCGTCAATCTTACGACGACGCCCCCAGATGTTGACCCAGGAGTCGATCTCACCGTCCTGGGTGATTGGCATCTCACACTACCACCTATCGTCAACCATCTACGCGAGCAAATCCGTCCTTGATGAGCAATTGCCTCCTTTCAGCATGGCTTCTCAAGTTATGTTGTGAGCCCTAGTGAATGCTGCTGGTCAAGATGATCTCGATGACCAGTCGCGCAAAATCAGATAGCTGCCTCGGGTCGCGCCACTCATTCACCGCAGGCTACGCCGGCGCAAGGAACCCAAGCCAGGGTGCCCCAATCCCATGACACCAGCATCAACAAGCTTGGCAGCAGTCACTCCATAACGAGCCAACCGGGAGCTTGGACTCATAAAGTACCGTGCAAAGTGATCCGATGAGGATCTATGCCAGCAACAATGAACACGGATCGGGAGGCATTGTACCGGCTCCAATCGCAGCCGATGACGCAATTCATGGCGCCAATCGTGCATTCCAACGATCCTTTGGGGCTCGCAGGCCACCGACAGGGGCAAGTCGTGTCACACCATAGGCGAAGTATCCGCCTGAGGGGGACAACCCCAGACTTGGGAAGGCTAACGAGGATTGCTCACTGGTCGGCGTCACTGAAGACAATGACAGTCGACACTGCCTCCCGCAACGAGGTCTCCGTCGATCCTTGTGATGTCACGTGAGACACACGCGGACCACTAGTAAGCGACCCGGCCGCGTAGCCACCACTTGGCGTGGATGGGGTGCTCACAGCGATAACGCCCTCACGGTGACAAGCTCCCCGCTCGCGGCCCACGCACCGGTGAAGAGTCGGCTAGCTCCCAAGATCCGCTCGTGGATCACACTTGGTGCACCACTCGAGCTCATGAGCCCACTCTCGATCTTACGGATCCTTTTCTTCATCGGATGCCTCTTCTGGCCGATCGTGGACCTCGCTTGGCGAGGCGATGCAACGTCTGTCCTTGTCATCACGAGCGCAGGGATCCTGATGCTCGCCTGCTGGGTGCTGCTGATCACGATCCGCTCGATTGGCCCACATGGCAGTTGGATCTTTAGTCTCTTGTGGATTGGCAACGCAATCTGTGCGGCCTGGCTCGGCCGTGGCCATGCCTTGACCACGGGCGCGGTCATGCTCTTGGTGCCCGGCATCGTCTTTGTCGCCCTCTTCCTTGAGTTCAAAGCAACCTTGGCCTACGTAGGTTCAGCCGTCATGGCTTTAGCGTTGGTGCTTGAACCATCTGTCGGGCTTATTGGCACGGCCAGCATACTCACGCTAACGACCACGAGTTTCAGCTCGGTTGGCCTTGTCGTTATCCTTCTTACGCGTACCGCACGCACCCGAGAATCAGTCGATGCCGATACCGGGCTGCCCAACATGTTCGGCATCGTCGCTGACATAGCCCCCCACATCGCCGATAACCACCCGATTGTCATTGCCAGCATCGTCTTCCAGGGCTTAGATGAGACTCGCGAAGCAATCGGACACCACGCAGGATCCGAATTGTTACGGCGACTTGTGGAAGATATTGGTCAAGTACTACCTGCTGATTCCCTGATAGGCCGTATTGACACTGACGAGATCATCGCAATCCGGTTCCTCGACGATACCCGCGCTCAATCGCAACACCCACAGAAGATCATCAGGGCTGGCGAACGGCTTGCCGCAACTGTCTTGGGCTCCCTACAAAGTGGCAACTATTCCGTTGGAGATTTGAAGGTTCGACTCCGTCCCCATATTGGCCTCACGGGCGCACCTTCTGAGCAGATCGACGCACAAGAACTGATCAGACGTGCATCGTTAAGCGCTCGCCGTGCCGCCCGCGAAAATATCGATCGGACATGGTGGGACCCAGACGCTTGGGCACTCACCGCAAGCGATCTCCGTCTCCTCGCAGAGTTGGAATCAGCCGGTTCACGAGGCGAACTCTGGCTCGCTTACCAACCCCAAGTCGATGTTCACCACAATAGACCGATCGGGGTGGAGGCGTTGATTCGGTGGCGACATCCTCAGCTCGGAGAGCTCGGGCCCAATCGATTTATCCCTCATGCAGAACGTACTGGACTGATCGACCGCCTGACAGAGTGGGTGCTCAAAGAGGCCTTGGATGCACAAGTCCGATGGCGTGCACAAGGGATTCAACTATCAGTTTCCGTCAACTTCTCGGCACAAACACTCAGCCGAGGAGATCTGTCCACCTGGGTCATGCGCGAACTCGACAGCCGAGGTCTTAACCCGCAATGCTTAACAATCGAAATGACCGAAACAACGGCCGCTAACCTTGGGCGTGCGGTACAAGCAATCAGACCCTTACACGCCGCTGGTGTTCGCATCTCGATCGACGACTTTGGCACCGGGTACACCTCGTTGGCTTCGCTGCGAACACTGCCTGTGGACGAACTCAAGCTCGATCTTCAATTCGTCCAAGGATCTGCGGTCTCAACCAATGATCTCGCCATCGCCGGAGCTGTCGGAGATCTCGCGAGACGCCTCGATCTCTGTGCTGTTGCCGAAGGAATCGAGGATACTCAAAGCGCAGAACGCATGAAGAGCGCTGGATACCAACTTTTTCAGGGTTACTATTTCGCCAAACCGCTCTCCGAAGACGCGCTATTGGCCTACCTGGCGACGGCTGCGACGACTCCGGAAAAGGCCAGCCCTTGAGTGGCTCCCATACCCTACTCCGCTACGGAACGAACCGAGCTCAGGTCGCCGACCTCTGGCTACCCAAATCAACTTCCCCTGCTCCAGTCGTGATCCTCGTGCATGGGGGTTTCTGGCGTGCCCACTACACCCGAAGGCTCATGCATCCGTTGGCGTGGGACTTATGGCGTCATGGCTTCGCGGTGTACAACATCGAGTACCGCCGCTTCGGCCTGCTGGGCGGCGGTGGAGGCTGGTCGACATCGATCAGCGACGTTGAAGCTGCACTTTGTTCACTCGACAAGCTTGCCGGCGTGGACATGGAGCGTATCGTCATCTGTGGCCACTCCGTTGGCGCGCAGCTCATGCTTTGTGCGCTCTCACGTCAACATCGCCGTCACTCGACGCGGCCAACTCTACGTCCTCGTCTCGCCGTTAGCCTGGCTGGGATCTTTGATCTGGTCATGGTCGCTGATGCAAACCTCGGACGTGGCGCCGCTCGGAGGTTCTGTGGTGGCCTGCCTCAAACGGTTAGCGAACACTACCGTGAATCGTCTCCTCTCGCACTGCTCCCTATCGGCATCGAGCAGTTGATCGTCCATGGCCTCGCCGACTCGGTGATCTCGCCGGCAAACAGCATCACCTACGCGCAGACCGCACGAACGCGTGGTGACCATGTCTCACTCGAACTGCTCCCGGATCAGGGGCACGTATCGATGATAAACCCCAAGGGTGATGCCTGGCACCTCATCATCTCACGACTCACGGAAACTCTAGACTCTACTTCGGCATCGTAGGTCCGTTAACCTGAACCCGCTCACAACCATCGATACCGGCTCGCAAAGGTGCGCAACTCGAAAGACTACGTATGTGACAAGGATCTCGGCAGCGATGCTCGCCACCGACGGACCATCTGCTGGGTGCCAATATCTTGCAGAAACACCCTTGAGCCCGTAAAGCAGGTGCGGCCTCAGCCGCGGATGCCAACCTTTGCGACCTCGTCACTCCTCCAGAAGGCCACGAGAGCGACCGTGATAGAGCCCTCAACCACACCGAGGCGTCGACCCGCCGGTCTGCATGCACAGGTCGATCACCCACGCATGCGCTGCTCAACCGCTTCTAGGCGAGATCCAACAGCTTGGGGTGCTTACGGTCGTGTCGCACATGACCAACGAAGTCAACCGGATGCTCGGTATAGCCGTAGAGGTCGAGGACAAACCGATGAGAATTGGAAAGGTTCCGGTTCAAGAACATCACCACGCAGTACTGTCCCGCGGCGACCTGGCCAAACCCCAGGTGGGCCAATCCCTTGGCGTTCACCTGAGCCAACCCGCGGAATTCGTCCTGATGTGGTACCGTGGTGATCGCTCGCTGCAACGCACCAACGCAGTTCGCCGCCGAAGTGCCTCCCACCGAGCGAGCACCACCGCATGCTGCAAGCGCCATCGTGCACACTAACACCATGCACAGCCAGATCTTCTTCACGCTACCTCTCATGCAGACCACCTAACACAAAATAGCTGATCCAACCGATCGGAATCCAGACCCAGAAGCTCACCAAACGATACAGCAGTACAGCCGCGAACATCGCCGATGGTGCGCCACCAAAGGCCACTAGAGCGACCGTGATAGAGCCCTCAACCACACCGAGGCCTCCAGGCGTGATCGGGAGATTGGCCGCCAACGCGCCAAGAACGTAGGCCGCCGTCACGCCAACCAACCCCACGTGAGCATGCACCGCTATGAGGCTCAACACCAAGGTCGCGAGGTCGAACAACCAATTACCGAGTGCCCCGAAGGACGACTTGAGCAAGGCGGGGCGCGTGAACCGCATCTGGCCTGCCGAGCGCCGATTCTCCTGTGTCGCCTCAACCTTCATATGTAGGAGGGAGCGCACGCAGCTTGCTGCCCAAAACGCCAGAACCAAGAACCGATCAATTCGAACAATCGCACCAGCGGCCAACAATAACAACAACAACAGAATGACGATGTCAACGCCACTAAGGACGCTGGTGGCCTGTGTGTGGGCAACCAAAACAATCCCGAGTAACACGAGCAGTGCAACGATCGCCAACAGGTTGCCAGCCAGCAGCGCTGCAGTAGCCTCCAGGACACTACAACCTCGACCGCGTAACTTGCGATAGAGATATGCTACCGAGAAACCGGCCCCCAGTGGTATCGAGTCATTCATCGCGATCGCCGCCAACGATGCGCCGAGGAACCATCGGCGCGTAATTTTGGCAAGTCGCGTTGGCAAGAGATAGTACGTCATCAGGGCGTACGAGACATCCGACAGGACTTCAAGTCCAAATCCGACAACGACGAGACCAAGGGTCGCACTCGCGAGCACCTTGGCCGTACCACTGAGCTGACCGCGCTCACCATAGAGGACCGCTCCGGCAACGACCAACGCAAGAACACCGACGCCGATCTGCAGCACGCGTCGAGGCAAAGTCTTCACCGCCACGGAACCGAAGGACCGTTCGAACGCTGCTCCGTATCTACCTACCCGACTCGATAAACGTTTTTACTTACAGCAGACTAGAGGGCATACCGGGTCGTCCAGACCAGGCCACGAGCGACATGTTCGACCTCACTCATCGCCCCGTGGTATCGCAGGAACAGCAGGGCCCTACAAAACTTCGCCTCCAAAGACTATCTCCACCTACGACTCATCACCAGGAGCCCACAAGCACCTGAGCTGGTGTACCCTATGTGATGGAAGGTCTCGCCATGTCTTGATGATCACCGCAAACGGCTGCCCTTAGATCCCATGCCCACGAACCGACAAACAGGACCTCCACTCCTATCGACCAGCGCCGATCAATCGTGGACGGCGTCACGGCATGTAATCCTCTCTTGCGTTGACCAGAGATCTCATCGATCAGTGTCGATTGACCCTGCCAAATGGCCCTTACACTATTGCAAACCTGATAGCACCATGACGCTGGCTGGCGCCCCTAGCGCGTCAGCGTAGATCACCCACAACAACGCTCAAACACGTGACCCCGATCCTGCATGGACGAGGGCGAGCTGTGGCGATATTAGCGTATGGTTAGTGCGAACCCACCTTGCTCACAGGACGCAGGTGGGCTGGTCGATTAGGAATCGGTGAGAGAGAGGGATGCGAGTGGAGGAGTCTCCAACGGTCGCGATCGTTGGTGCAGGCATGGCTGGCTTGGCCACCGCGCACTATCTGGCGATCAACCACATCGACTTTGTGATCTATGAGGCCTTAGGTCGGCCCGGAGGACGCGTGGCCAGTTCTCATGTCGATGGTCTTACTCTCGATCGAGGATTCCAAATCATTCTGGAGGACTACCCGGAACTGCGTCGCCTCGTCGCGGTGCAAGAGTTGCCATTGCACCGCCTCTATCCGGGTGTCTACATTCCTCAACCTGGCGAACCACTGCTGCTTTCAGACCCCCGACGCGTTCCAGGAACCTATCGTGCCATGGCACAGACCATCACGAGCCTGGTGGGCATGCCAGGCCTGCGAGCGCTTGGCCGCTATCTTGGTGCGTCGGAGCCGACCATCGCCGATCTAGTAGCCCTCCTCCCTAAGCACCTCGGGGCTTCAGTTGTCGCCCCGCTCTTGCGAGGCATCACACTCGATCCAAGTCTCGGTAACCCATCGGACTTTGCGCGCTTCGTCATGGGTCGCTTCTTGAATGGCTACGCCTCGTTACCCACCGAGGGAATGGAACAGCTGCCTGCGATTCTCGCTTCTGAACTCAACGGCCATATCGAGTATCACCACAGAGTCACGTCGGTGGCGACGGGCACGCTGAGCTTCGAAGATCAGGTAAGCGCGCATCCCGACTGGATCGTCCTCGCCGTCGACCCTCCAGAGCTGGAACCACTTGTGGGACTTACCCTACCTCCAATGCACCGTGTTGGGTTTATCCACGTTTTGAGCGACACGCGCCTCTTTGGGGTGCCAGCGGTACTCTTACCTCCGCCAGAAAGCCCGATCTTCACCGCCGCACCGATGAGCGACATCGCACCGAGCTACGTCAACTACGACGCCCAACGACACCTCATCACCGCATCCTTTGACCCCAAGGCGTCTCCGGCGCAAGTCCATCAGGCCCTCGCCGATACCCTTGGGTGCCGGGCTGAATCCTTAGAGATCGTTGAGCTTGGCATTATCGAGCATGCACTCCCTCGACCCGCTCGGTGCGTTAGTGAGGTAGGCCACCACGTGTTGCTCGCTGGCGACTACCTCGAATCGCCGTCAATGAACGGCGCAATCGCCTCCGGTCGCAAAGCGGCCGAACGCATTATTCGTTCCACCGCAATCACGCCAAAGGAGCCCTAAATTCATGCTCAGAAAAAGTCCTCACCTTGAGCTCAAGGCCTCCTCGACGGGATCGACCCGTTCCGAGCTTCGGACCTTTGGTGATCGCAAGGTCATGTGGATCTCGTCGCGAGCAACGACCCGCCGCGGGGCACTCTCCGAACGCGACGGTGAACGAATTGCGCATGCCGCCTCCACGGCCGCCAGCATCGGCATCCCGATCGTCTGCGAGTTCTCCACCTCGGGAGCGAAAATCCAGGATGGTGTCGCAGCGCTGCACGGTTGGGGGGTCGCCGCCCGTGCACTTGCCCACTGTTCAGGAAGGGTGCCTATCCTGCTGGGGCTGACGGGACCAGCGGTGTCGGGGCCGGCACTGCTCCTCGGCCTCGCCGACTACGTCATCATTGCTCCAGACTCCTTCGCCTTTTTGAGCGGCCCCCAATCAGTCGCTGAGTTTACGGGGGTTTCGGTGACCAATCAGGAGCTGGGCGGAGCATCGGTGCTCCTCAATCGCTCCGGAGTCGCCTTTGATGTCGCTAACGATCGCCGCGATATCGAAGAGTCGATCTTGAACCTTCTCCACTACCTGCCCAACTCGACCGATGAGTTACCCACCAGGATCGAACCTCGAGACCCCGACGATATCGACCTCGCAGATCTGATGCCTAACCAGCCAACGGCGGCTTATGACGTCCGAGATCTCGTCAAAGGCCTGGTCGATGCCGATTCATTCTACGAGCTACGTGCCTCCTGGGCCAACCAGCTCGTGATCGGTCTCGCCCGTCTCGAGGGGCGCACGATCGGTATCATCGCGAATCAACCGAAAATCATGGCCGGTACCCTCGATATTCCGGCGGCCCAAAAGGGGGCAAGATTTGTCCGCTTCTGTGACTCATTCAACATTCCAATCCTGACACTGGTCGACACCCCTGGCTTCTTACCTGGTAAGGACGTAGAGTGGCGCGGGATGATTCGCCATGGGGCAGAGCTCGCCTTCTCCTACGCCGCCTGTAACGTACCAAGAGTCTGCCTGATCACCCGAAAAGCCTATGGCGGAGCCTACATCGTCATGGACTCCAAAGGAATCGGCAACGACATCACGTTTGCCTGGCCATCTGCCGAAATCGCCGTCATGGGTGCGCAGGGAGCCGTCGAGATCATCTACCGGCGAGCGCCAGCTGAGGAGCGCCTACGCCACCAACAAAAATACGAGGACGAATATCTCACACCTTGGCTCGCCGCCGAGCGTGGCTACGTCGATAACGTGATCGATCCCAACCTCACGCGTGCCCACCTCGTCCGCACGTTCGATCTGCTGGCCACGAAAAAGGAACAGCTGCGGAGGGCCAAGCACGCGAACTCTCCACTGTGACCAATCCTCTCACTCAAGGTGCAATCACAGTCCGTTGGACCTAACAACCAAGCAAGCCCTCGCTGCGGACGCTCCCATCACCTCCTTGGACACGCCAGCACCTCCCACGCTCGCGTCATCCATGCATACCATCAGGGCAGCGCGCCCAATTATCACGGGTCATAGCTGACGCGCCCTCTGGCGGCCAGCCATCTCGCGAGAGAGTCCGAGGCGCTCGTCGATAATACGATCGCGCCCACGTCGCTCATCAAGGCCTAACTCCGAAGCCGAATCGTAGACTCGACTTAATACCGTCGTAATAGCTCGAAGGCGATAGAGTTCCTGCCCAACGAATCGACCATTCGTGCGCTCCAATTCGCGCATGCGAGCGGTCGAGATCGATCGAACCGCCCCCTCGCGAACCCAACAAACCCCTTGACCATCCACGTTCAGGTCAAGACTCCTCACCAGCTCGTTTACTCCCGCCTCACAGATGTAGGCACGCTTCGCCTCGTGGTTTCCCTCCCGAGCCGGCCCGTAACGGACCACGTCAGTGCCCATCAATTGTGAGCCAAACGACGCCAGCCGTGTGGTCGACACACTGACCAATTGACGAGTCTCCTCAATATCGACCACCAGCTCACCACCCTTGATCCCACGCAGTGCCCCTTGTCGTCCATCATCTAATCTGACGAGCTCGCCATCAAAGAGCGGCATCGCCCCGAGAAATCCGGCTATCGCATCAGGGGAACGCTCTGCAACCTCGCGCCTTAGTTTGGCCGTCAACCCAGGCGATGGTGTCGCGAAATGGACTTGCTCACCACAGCCGGCCTGGACCCAGCGGTGACAGTCGTCAACGAAGGCATGCCAAACCGCGATTGCGCTTTCAGCAACCACAAGTGCCCGGCCCTGGTCATCTTGCATACCCATCAACATCGTGGAGCCGGCAGTTTGGGTACCCAAACCATTCTCGCGCACAATCGTACGCGACCTCGCCACCAAGGTTGCCAGTTCAGACGGCGAACAAACGTTGGCATCAACCACCAGTGTCGGCCCAATCGTCGATCGCCGATATTGACTGAATCCGACGACGAGTGCCTCCTCTTGCACAGTCCGAGTCGCCACTTGAACTGGCGTTCGGGCCGTGAGCCCGTTCGCCTCCAGCTCCCGGACCATCGCTGTCACTTCACGAGGTGCACGAACAACCTCAAGGTTGGCCATCGGCGTCTCCATCAACGCAAGTCGCTCCCTCACTGATAGCGAGCGATAGGCTTGACACAGTGTCCCGTTAAGGCCAGCCTTGACGCCACCCAGGTCGACCGCTTGCCCCAGGATCAGCTCCCTAGCCCGATCGGCACCCAATGCTCGACAGAATGCAATCTTGGTGGCTGCCGATATCCCAACAGCACCCTCTTCAATCGCAAAGGCGACCTCATTGAGCAAAGGGGCGTTCACCCGAACCCGAACATCCTTGCTAGCCATCGCCGGTGACCTCTCTCGGCTGTTCGCGTGTGCCTCGGCCTCCCATTGCTCGCGCAACTCCGTCTCAACATGGATCGTCTTTGGTTGACGAGTCGTGATCGCAGCAAGCTGGCGCGCTCGGCTCGAAGCATTCTCGGTGCTGAGAGCGAGCACCTCTCTCCGGCGCTTTGAAAACACCTCGTTCAGTCCTGGGTGTTGACCAACGATGTGCCACGGCTCTAGACCACGCCCGATCAGTTGGAGGCCAAGCGAGGCTAGTCCGGCCGCCAGCTCCGACCGATAGGCCAGCTCGTAGACGGCGAGTCCCCGCTGCCAACGGCCGTGCTCAAGCGCTACTCGATGTCCATCAGCCTCACCGACATTGGGAATAATTACGTGCGAATGCAGATGCGGATCACCGGCCCGCGAAAGCTTGTGCCCAACATCAAAAGCCCGCACTCCTTCGATCGGCCGAAGTCCACCGTCGGAGCCAACTTTCGCCGCGTCAACCCACAGCATCAAGGTTAAGGTCCGAGCAACGGCGTCATGATGCGCGCGCTCGATGTCCTGGCGCTGACTATCACTGGCCAATGCCCATTGGATCGACACTGCCTTCGGGGCAGCAACCGTGATATCGAGCGCTTTGATAGGGTAACGAATACCCAGGGTGGAGTCAAGGAGCGCCTCGACACCGACGGAATTAGCCTGAACCCGATCCCCAGCCCGTCCATACGCCAAGCAGAGGACATCACCTGATTCGTCGCTCAGCTCACGCTCGGAATAGTAGCTAAGCGATCCCCGTATCTTCGAAAGGCGCATCCCCACCCCCCTTTGGTTCTTCAACCGATGAGGGTGGGAGCACCACCAATACAGCACTTACCCTACAGGATCAAGACCTGCAGTGCATGACGCTACTGAATCCGACCTATCCACCGCCAATGTTAACAGCAGTGACTAGCTCGAATACTGCAATCGCCTAGAGAGCGGCTTGAGCAGCCTCAAACGCCTCCCGAAGAATTGCCACCATCTCGTCAAACTGCTCTGATTCACACACCAGCGGAGGTGAGAGTTGCACCACTGGGTCGCCACGATCATCAGCACGACAAATCAACCCGAGCTCAAAGAGTTTCGGCGTCAAGATGCCTCTCAGCAACCGCTCGGACTCATCATCGTTGAAGGTCTCACGAGTACTCTTGTCCTTGACGAGCTCAATGCCATAGAAGAAGCCGGCGCCACGGATATCGCCAACGATGTCAAGATCGCTCAACGTCTCAAGCTTGGCGCGGAACTCGCCCTCCTTGCTCTGAACATGTTCAAGCAGCTGATCGCGCTCGAAGATGTCGAGGTTTGCAAGGGCTACAGCGGCACTCACCGGATGCCCCGCAAAGGTGATTCCGTGCAAGAAGCTATTTTGCTCCTTCAAGAATGGCTCCATCAGCCGATCAGAGGCGAGCATGGCACCGATTGGCGAATAGCCCGAAGTCAGACCCTTGGCGCAGGTGATGATGTCCGGCTGATAGCCGTACTTCTGTGCGCCAAACCAATAGCCAAGACGCCCAAAGGCTGTGATTACCTCATCAGAAACTAACAAGATGTCGTATTTATCACAGATTTCGCGCACCCGCTGGAAATACCCCGGAGCTGGAGTGAAACAGCCACCGGCGTTCTGAACAGGCTCCAGGTATACAGCGGCAATCGTCTCTGGGCCTTCGAATTCGATCCGCTGCTCAATATCGTCGGCACAGGCGAGGTTGCACTGATCCAACATCGCGCAATCGATGCATCGATAGTGGTTGGTATTCTGTACCTTGATCGCACCCGGGACCAGCGGCTCAAACGGTGTCTTGATCCCTGGTAGACCAGTCAACGAGAGCGCCCCAAAAGTCGTTCCATGATAGGAAAGATTGCGAGAAATCACCTTCGTCTTCTCTGGCTTACCCATGAGCTTGAAGTACTGACGGGCAAGCTTCCAAGCCGACTCGACCGCTTCAGAGCCACCGGTCGTAAAGAACACCCGGTTGATATCACCGGGAGCAATAGAGGCCAACCGGTCCGCTAGCTCCACCGCGGGTTGATGCGCATAACTCCACAAAGGGAAATAAGCGAGCTCACTCGCCTGCTTGGCCGCCGCCTCCGCCAACTCGGTGCGTCCATGTCCCACCTGGACGACGAAGAGGCCTGCAAGCCCATCAAGATATCGCTTACCCCGACTGTCATAGACATACGGCCCCTGGCCCCGGACCATCACCGGAACCTCGTGGTCGGCATACGAGGACATCCTCGTAAAATGCATCCAAAGATGCTGACGCGCTGAATCTGAAAGTTCGTCTGTATTCATATTTCCTTTTCCTTTTCCTTCTCTGGGCACCACGGGTGCCACATCTTATGAGCACCAGAGGTGCCATACCTCACCGGCACCAGAGGTGCCATACCTCACCGGCACCAGAGGTGCCATACCTCGCAAGCAGCGCCGCACATGCAGCGAAGCCGCCTCCTGTTCACGACCAAACACACTCACATATGGGTTGCGACCAAACCTATCCAAACCTTAACCTCTCGACGTCAGCTGAAAGTGTCAGAGTAGGCAACGCATGTCGCTGTTAGGTTACCAGTAGTTGACATTTCCGTCGAGCATCCTTTAACAAGGCCTCAGCGCGTTCCCCAACTATAGGTCTGCTTCTCCAATCGCAAGTAGACATTTACTTCAGTCGAAACCACCCCCTCTAGCGTGCGAATTCGATCACTCATGAGCTCGAGCAGGTGCTCGTCGTTCTCACAAACCACCTCAAGAAGAAGGTCGTACCTACCAGCCGCAATCACGACATAATCGACCTCCGGCAACGCTGCGCATCGCTGGGCAACCGACGAGAGGTTGCCAGCCACCTTGAGCCCAATCATGGCTTGACGCATAAACCCCACTCTGGTGGGATCGGTCACCGCCACGATTTGCATGACTCCGTTGTCGATAAGACGTTGGACTCGCTGACGAACAGCGGCCTCGGAAAGCCCTACTACCTTTGCGAGCGCCGCATATGACGCCCTTCCATCCTCCTGCAGGAGCTCGATCAGCCGCTTTGATGTTTCGTCGAGGTTCATCGTCGGTGGGTTCGCCGCGCCCATCTCGCGGACCGCCGGTAAACCCTGTCCTCGAATGAGCGGAAACGTACGCTCCGCTCTATCGGCCCCGCCCCGATCTACCATTGGCTTACCCCCTTGACACCTTCACAACCTCCGCTCGACCGCAACTGCCTGGTACCGCTCACCTCACTCACGACGTACGCACCAAATCAAGTCTCAACCCAATCACGTCTCCATCGGATGACATCTTGAACGATACCGACGCCCAAACTCGGGGGGCATCGATCGACGTCAATCGAATTCGGACCGATCCTTCCAACTATTCTTATCCATAAATCCGGCTTCGTCAACCGAAAGCGCAATTTTTTAACCATAATTCTGCGAAATCCTTCGCATCGCTCGCCAGCCCAGCCTAAATGGTGTAGTGTAAGGTTCGGGCTGAAGTTACAGCTCTGCGCTCGAACAGCCTGGCGACGGTCAGCGGCGACTGTGTTGTGAAGGTGAAGGGTATCGGATTGGAGAGGTGCGAACAGCATCCGGTCAGACCATTAGATTTCAGCTCACGACGCCATACGAGCGAACCAAAAGTAGAGGAGGGTCAATGAGCGAACAGTTCAAAAATTACATCGGGGGTGACTTCGTTGAGGCACATTCCAATGAAACGATGAAGATCGTCAATCCGTCAACCGGTGAGGTCTATGCCACGTCGCCGGCTTCACGAGAGGCCGACATCGACCAAGCATTCCAGAACGCAGCGGCCGCGTTCGAGAGCTGGAGGGATTCAACCCCTTCCGAGCGAAGCCTTATGATGTTTCGACTCGCTGATGCCATCGAAGAGCACGCCGAGGAGCTCGTCCAGGCCGAGACGACCAACACCGGAAAGCCTGTTGCCCTTACCATGAGCGAAGAGATCCCTCCCATGGCCGATCAGATTCGATTCTTTGGAGCAGCAGCTCGAAACCTCGAAGGCAAGAGCGCTGGCGAATACATGGCGAACCACACGTCTTATATCCGCAGAGAACCAATCGGCGTTTGTGCTGCAGTCACACCCTGGAACTACCCGATGATGATGGCCATCTGGAAAATTGGCCCCGCCTTGGCAGCCGGCAACACCCTCGTATTGAAGCCCTCCGACACAACCCCGGCGAGCTCCACGATTCTGGCCCGTCTTATCGGAGAAATCTTTCCTCCAGGCGTCTTTAACGTCGTCCTCGGCGACCGAGATACCGGCCGTCTCCTCGTGAGTCACAAAATCCCTCAACTCGTCGCCATCACCGGCTCGCTGCGCGCTGGGCGTGAAGTTGCTACCGCCGCTGCCGCCGACGTCAAACGAGTCCACCTCGAACTCGGTGGCAACGCCCCTGTCGTTGTCTTTAACGACGCGGACATCGCCCGCGCTGCTGAGGGGATCGCTGGAGCAGGCTACTTCAACGCAGGCCAAGACTGCACCGCGGCTGCTCGCGTTCTCGTACAACGTGGCGCACACGACGCTTTTGTCGAGGCGCTGTCAAAGGTCGCAGCCGACACCAAGGTCGGTTCCCCTTCAGAAGAGGACGCCTACTTTGGCCCTCTAAACAACGTGAATCAGTACGATCGCATCCTAGGGCTGGTCGGACGCCTTCCCGATCACGCAACAGTAACCGCGGGCGGTGCTCAACTAGATCGTAACGGATACTTCTTTCCTGCCACCGTGGTTGATAACCTCCGCCAAGACGACGAGATCATTCAAAGTGAGATCTTTGGCCCGATCATTACCGTCCAGACTTTCGACACCGAAGAAGAGGCAATCCGACTCGCAAACGACGTAGAGTATGGCCTTGCTTCGAGCATCTGGACGCGCGACCATGGAACCGCGATGCGAGTTTCGCGGAGCCTAGACTTCGGTGCCGTTTGGATTAATACCCATATTCCGATCGTCGGAGAGATGCCGCACGGAGGCTTCAAGCACTCTGGATACGGAAAAGACCTGTCAATGTATGGGTTTGAGGACTACACCCGCATCAAGCACGTGATGAGCTATATCGGCAAGGACTAGCGACCAGCTCGTCCCTTCATCCCCCTAACAGCCCAAAGGGGGCCTCGACAAATCTGTAGAGGCCCCCTTTGGCTAGATTCCCGCCAACAACACCCGTCCTGTTCTACGCCATCCGCGAAGACTATCAGGGACGGCGCCCCGGCGATCCAAGCCATCGACCGGCAATACACGCCTAAGGGCGCACCCTACCCAAAAGACGAACCTACTCGAGGTGACCCACACCATGTGTGGCGCACCTAGTCACCAGATGGACCCACAAGTACTAAACGGTACCTATTGGCTGCTCATTCGCTCGGCGATAGATCAAACTGCTACCGCGCCCGAACCGGTGCAAGGCTTGGCGTACCCAGCAACCAGCCCAAGAGAGCAAGCCTGATCTAGCGGTGTGCTGTCGCCTCCACCGAAGCATTAAATCCGTCAAGGATGGTTGCAATCTGTTCTTCAGTAACGATCAGCGGAGGCATCCATCGGATGATGTTGCCAAAAGTGCCTGCATTCATCGCGATGATTCGGTGCGTCGAGAACAACTCGGCAAGGATCGCTGACGTTCTTGTGGCATCCGGTGCGCCAGTCACCGGATCGACAATCTCGACCCCAACCATCAGGCCGAGTGCACGAATCTTCCCGATCTCCTTGTGTGACTCAGCAACCTTTCGTAACCCCGCTTCTAGCTGAGCCCCGCGCTTCGCCGCATTCTCTACCAAGCCCTCATCCTCGATAACATCAATGGTCGCGATGGCTGCCGCCACACCGATCGGGTTGGCACCATACGTTCCACCGTGGCTACCGACTGTCCACTCCTTCATAATGTCGTAGGAGGATCCAATGCCAGAGAAGGGGAAGCCAGAGGCGATGCCCTTGGCCATCACCAAGATATCTGGGGTCACCCCGGCGTGCTGTACCGCGAACATCTTTCCAGTACGACCAAAGCCCGTCTGAACCTCGTCTGCGACAAACAGAATCCCATGACGGCTGCAACGCTCACGAATGGCCAGCAAAAACTCAGCAGGCGCAGGTAAGTAACCACCCTCACCGAGTACCGGTTCGATCACCATGGCTGCCGTCTCGCTAGGAGCAGTTTGGGCCGCCAACAAGTAGTCGAGGTAGTCGATAGCCTCTTGGAGGCTCGCTCCATCAGCACCACCCGCCCTTGGGAACCCAGGGAATAGCGAGACGAACACTCCGCTTGGAAGCGGTTGATAACCAGCTCGATAGCCAGTCCTCGAGGTCGTCATAGCCATCGCCTGCGCTGTGCGTCCATGAAAGCTACCTTGGAATACAATCACATTCGTTCGCTTGGTGTACTGACGAGCGAGCTTGACGGCCGCCTCGGTTGCCTCGGCTCCTGAATTCGAGAAGAAGAAGGTGTCGATCCCGTCTGGCGTAATTCTTTCCAAGCGATCAGCCAACTCCTGAAGTCGGTGATGCGTATAGATGTTCACCTGAGCGTGAATGAACTGCTGAGCCTGGTCAGCGATGGCTTTGGCCACTTTTGGATGGCTGTGTCCCGTCGAGGTCACGGCGATACCGGACGTCGCGTCAAGGTAGCTCGTCCCTTCAACATCAAAAACAACTGCCCCCTCCCCGCGAACGACGGTGAGTGGGGTCAACTTCGACCATACCGGTGCTAAATGTGCCATATCTCCTCCTGTTGCATCTTCGTCAATGACCCTATCCCAAATCTCTCGATACTTCTCTCGGCTGGGTCTAACCCAGTTGACCGATCAATGCACGCCGAAGCGTATCAAGCGAGGCGACCGGCAAACCTCGGTGCTCCAAAACATCCACAAACTGAGTCATCGCGAGCCCAGTGTTGATACCAAGATATCGCAAGGGCTCTGGCTCCCAAAGGCGCGGTGGACGGCGAAAGACCTGGCTAACTGGTGGGAGCGACGTTGGCGAGACCAACTGTTGTGCCACCAATCGGCCCATGAAGTTTGTCATCGCCACCCCGTCACCCGCATAGCCATATACCTTGATCGGCCCTCCATTGGCCTCAACCTCCATCCGTGGGAACCAATCCCGCGAAACGCCCAACGTCCCGCCCCAAAAGTCGTCAAAGGCCACATCGCTTATCTCAGGGAACAGCTCGCGAACGGTCGCCTCGAGCCTCGCGCGCATACCCTTCCCCTGCTGGGGGGCAGGAAGGATGGCAGATCCATAGCCGTAGGGTGCACCTCGACCCCCAAAGGCGATCCTCCGATCGGAGGTGATCTGCCCGTAGACTACCAAATTCCTCTCGTCGGCAAAACTCAAACCGAGCTCGGGGCTCCCGATAGCTCCATATTGATGATCGTTGAGCGGAGCGGTGACGACCATCATCGAATACAGCGGTAGGACAAGTCGGTGCCAATCGTTGAATTGAGCGGTATAAGACTCCGTGGCCACCACAATAGCATCAGCCTTGACACGCAATCCATTGGCCAACAAAACGTGATCACCAACGTCACTGACCTCGGTCTGTTCATAGATGCGCACCCCAAGCTCCTCAACACGATCAGCAAGGCCCCGCACGAGCTTGGCGGGTTGCACGGTGGCGCATTGAGGCTCGTAAAGGCCACCGATGACCTGGCTGGCTTTGAGACGGCGCTCGACACCACGAGCATCGAGTACGGTAGCACCTGATCCAGCCTCGCCTTGCAAGCGTCGCCACTGGACCCGATCACGGGCCAAAAGCAGGGTCCCTGCCTTGACGAAATCACAATCGATCGCAAGATCCTTGACCTGTTGAGCGACCTCATCGACCGTGGCCGCAAGTGCGTCACGCAACTCGACGGCGAGCGAATCACCGTACAGAGACCGCACCTTGGATAAGGACACGGGGAACAAGGCTGAAACCCAGCCACCGTTGCGCCCCGACGCTCCAAAGCCAGCAAACGATCGCTCGAAGACGGCGATCCGAAGATTAGGGTCACGCTCGGCAAGGTACCGCGCAGTCCACAACCCAGTCAACCCTCCACCAACGATAGCTACATCAAGATCGAGCGGTGAGCAAAGCGAAGCCCGCAGCCTCTGTTCACCAAGCTGGCGAAGCCAAAAACTCGGTAACGTGACCACGAGCTATCGCTCTCCCACTCGGTCTCGGCGACTACTTACCGAGAGCAGCCGCGACGACAGGGTGCACGATCGCTCCCTTGGCAACGTTGAGTGACCCTTGCAATGCGGGATCCTTGGGGTCCCGAGCAAGTCGCACAAGCTTCGGAGCAACCGCTGCTGACAGGGCCCTTGATGCAGTTCTGGGGTATTGACCAGGCACGTTGGTCACGCAGTAGTGGATCACCCCGAGCTCCTCATAGATCGGATTCGAATGTGAGGTGGGTCGTGACGTCTCGATGCAACCACCCTGGTCAATCGCCAAGTCGACGATCACCGAACCAGGCTTCATGCTGGCCACATGGTCACGTGACACGAGTTTCGGGGCCTTTGCGCCGGTGACCAACGCTGCGCCCACCACGAGGTCGGCATCCTTAACAGCCTGGCTGATGGCATGCTCCGAGCTTGCAAGCGTGGCGGTAATCGTTCCCTCTTGTTGTGCCATATAGAGCCTGTGTAGATCGATGTCCACGCCAGTCACCTCGGCGTCCATTCCTCGAGCGCCCCGTGCTGCCATCGTGCCTGCAACGCCCATACCGATGACGACCACTCGCGCAGGAGGTACGCCAGCAGATCCCCCGAGGAGTACTCCGGAGCCGTTAGCAAGATAGTGCGCCCCAACGATAGCAGCCGTACGCCCAGCGACCTCGCTCATCGGTGCGAGTAGCGGAAGACCGCCCTTCTCCTCAAGTGTCTCGTAGGCAAAAGCATCGATCCCACTATCGATCAAGGCTTTGGCGAGAGCTGGTTCGGCCGCCAGATGGAGATAGGCGAACAGGGTAAGGTCCTTGCGGAAATAACCCCACTCCGACTCTTGTGGCTCCTTGACCTTCACTACGAGGTCGGCTGCCCATGTCTCTTTGGCATTCGGCGCGATCTTGGCACCAACCGCCTCGTAGTCTGCGTTCGCAAAGCCCGCACCGACCCCGGCATTTGTCTCCACCCAGACGTCGAAGCCCGCCTGCACACAAGACTTGACGGCTGACGGGTCTAGAGCGACCCTACGCTCCCCGTCCTTAATCTCCTTGGGAAGACCGATCGACTGAACCATTCACTTACTCCTTCATCACTTGAGGCGACAGCTATCGCTGACGACAGCAGCCATCGCGGGAAAACGCGAGCGCTAATTAACCCACTCCTATGCTAGAACATCTCCTCCAGGGGTGCAAGCGATTCCCGCAAAAACCCTAATCCATTCGATCGATTCAATAGCGAAATCTCCAAAAATCACGGTTTTCCTCATGGTACCAGCTGACCGAACGCACAAAGGTGGAGGCAGGAGACGAATGAAGGGGCTATAAAAGCTATTCTAAGGGCCAGTGTCGTACTTTTCACCATCATTTAGCCAGCCATTCCCTCGGGCAGCAGTCTCCTCGATTGACCCGCTTGCGTCCCAAGCTGCGATTGACCTTTTGCGTCAGGGCGGATCCGCTGTCGATGCCGCCATTGGCGCCAATGCTGTCTTATCAGTCACCGCGCCCGACCAGTGTGGCCTCGGGGGTGATCTGGTCGCGCTTATTTTCTCTCCGCCCTCAGCGAGAGGACCTGCCCAGGTCCAATCGCTGCAGGCGATAGGACATGCAGGTGCAGGAGCCTCCGCCGATGCAGTACGGGCCGAGGGACATCAATCAATACCTCGCTCGTGTCTCGGCGCACTGACGGTGCCAGGCGCCGTCGATGGATGGCTTGCCTTGCATCACAAGTTTGGCAAACTTCGCTTCGATCAGGTAGTGGATAACGCGATCGGCTACGCTAACGATGGCTTCCCTGCGTCACCTCGTCTTCAAAGGAATTATGCGCAGCTCCGCGGGTTTGCGTCCGGCGAACCTCTCAGCGCCTTTCTCGCAAGGACAGCTACCCCAACACCAATTGTTCGGCGTCCAGGGGTAGCCCGTACGCTCGCGGCAATCGCAAAACTCGGTCGAGAAGGGTTTTACGCCGGCGAGTTCGGCGCCGAACTCATGAAGCTGGGCGAGGGCGTCTTTCGCCCTGACGACCTTGCTACCCCGATCGCAAGGTTTGCCGATCCATTGACGGCCACGATCTTTGGACACACACTCTCAACAAATCCGGCGCCAAGCGCCGGGTACCTCATTCTCGGGGCCTTGGCAAAACTCGACGCCATGCCGACCAAGGTCGGTACCCCAGACTGGTATGCCAGCCTGATCAATGCCTTCGTCACCACCTCATGGATGCGTGCCTACCATCATGATACAAGCGATCTCAAGGCGGTGTTGGACGGTACCGTCCCTGCCTCCACCCCGCGCACCAAAACGATCGCCGCTGGTCCTGACACGACGGCCATCACCGCAATCGACGAGACTGGGCTGGGCGTCGTCATTGTCCAATCAAATGGACACGCCTTTGGCTCACGACTCGCCACCCCAGACACCAACATCTTTATCCATGATCGGGGGGCAGTAGGGTTCAACCTCATATCCGGTGATGCCAACGAGCTTGCACCAAGAAAGCGTCCACGCCATTCACTCGCACCTATCATCGCCCAAACCAAGAGTGGCGAACTCGCGATGCTGGCCGGGACCATGGGAGGGGATCGACAGCCAAGCATCCTAGCCCAGGTCGTTACCGCGGCACTTCGCGACGGACTCGGACCCAGCGATGCGCTCATTCAGCCGCGCTTTGCCTTTAGCTCCCCCTCGTCGAACGAGCTATCGGGTTTTGATACCTTTGATGGCAACGACAAACCGCTCCTTACGATCGAAGAGCATCTCGAACCCTCGGTCCTAGCAGAACTCAAGGAGCAACTGGGGCCAATCGCACAAACCCCTGCATTCGCCTCAGAGTCTGGGGTGGCACATCTGAGCATTCGACACGTAAGCGGCTGGATCACCGCCTCGGATCCGCGCTCAGAAGCGGTTGGTATCGCTGGCTACTGACCACACGTTGGGATCGACCGCGGTCGCGATCGACTTCGCTGAAACTGGTTCATCTTGGCGAGCAGCGTCGGCAAAAGCCGAGTACGGTTGACACCATGGGGATCAGAGCCGTACCAGCCATCACCAGCCCTTTGAGCTACAGCGTCGGAATCAACCACTACACCGTGGATCCTGCCGTCGTCAAGATAACCACCGGTATCGTTCCTGATGCCTTTCGGTCCGAACTGACCGAGCTTGGCCAATTCGTTGGTGATCAGCTGCTACCAGTCGGCAACGATATTGATCACAACTCTTCGGTGGAGCTCATCAGCCACGATCTCGATGGCAACCGCATTGACCAGGCACGACTCACTCATGCCCATCGCGCCATCTACGAACAGCTCCGTGACGTCATCGACACATGGCAAAGAACTGCGGGCTTTGTCGGACATTTCCTTCAGGGCTACTTGATCGCCGATCCTGGGTTCTACTGCCTCCTCACGCTTTCGACGCAGGTCGCCAATGCACTAGGGCTCCTGCACCCATCGCCAGGGAAGTATCTGCAACGGCTGACGAAGGGTCCCAGCTGGGGTGGGACCTGGTTTACCGAGACGCATGCCGGAAGCGACCTTGCAGCAAGTCGCACTCGAGGAAGGCGAACCGCGAATGGCTGGCAGCTCTTTAGCGGCGACAAATACTTTGCCAGTGGCGCTGGAATGACCGATCTCGCCCTCACGAGCGCCTATCCCGACGGCGCAACGTCTCTGCGCGACCTCCATCTCTTTCTTGTGGACCGCGATGCCAGCGAACAAGGTCCAAGCTTCACCGTTCGGCGACTCAAATCGAAGCTCGGCACCAGAGCCATCCCAACCGGAGAGGTCGAACTCGACGAGACTCCCGCAATCCTGTTGGCTGGTGCCAACGATGGTATCTATCGTGTCCTCCAAAGCCTCACGCTCGCCCGTATAGCCAACGCCATAGCCAGCGCGGGCGTCGCAAGGATCGCCACAATCGAAGCCACAATACGCGGTGACCGCAGGAGTGCATTCGGAGCCCAGCTTGCCCAACACGCGCTTTTCTCGCGAGACTTGCTCACCATGCGCCTGGCCCATCTTGGCATCACCGCGCTCGCGCTCTTGGGTGCCATCTCCTTTGCCTCAAGCTATGACTTTACTGATCGCAACGATCCCGACTACCTCGTGTTGCGTCTGCTCAGCCACGCCACCAAGACTCACACCGCCCAACACGCCATCTCCATCACGCAACAGGCACTTGAGTGTTTCGGTGGCCTTGGGTTCCTCGAGGACTTTGCGATCGCTCGCTGGCATCGTGAGGCACTCGTCTTGCCGATCTGGGAGGGTAGCTCCAACATCCATGCGCTCGATGCCGCAGAAGTCATCCGTCATCCGGAGGCGGCCAACGGTATTCGCCATCTTCTGGGCACTTGGGTTCCCGACTCACTGCGGTCGATGGTTCTCAAGCAGGCGGAACAGGCAATCGGTAATTTTAACGGTGAACCCTGGCACTTCAAAGAAGCACTCGCAGCGCTAGGACAGTGTCTTGAGATTGCGGCACTCGGCCGATTCGCTTCGCTCGTACCTGAGCTCGAAGATGTCGCGGCACTGCGCTGGAGTTATCTCCAGACAGGGACGTTGCCGACATGGCGCCTCCCCGAAGCCCTGCAACTCAACTGCCAATAGTCAACAGCCGACGATGAGTCACGGGCGTTGAACTATCCTGACACTGCTAATGGGGATCTGTCAGCCAAGATCCGTCCACCGAGATGACCATCACTCGCTTTGACCGCGATCGACATCAACCGTTGATTGGGCCGTCTACGCTGCGCAGGCTTATCGCAGAGCGCCCACGTTGCACGCTGACAAACTCGGCGATGATCGCCATCGCGGTCTCAGCACTCGTTCGTGAACCAATATCGAGCCCAGCGGGTCCATAGATCCGCGCAAGCTCATCTTCGAGACCAACATCGGCGAGTCGTCGTCGTCGTTCGGCCTGTGTGCCCCTCGATCCCAGGGATCCAACGTAGTCCACCTCGGTGTTGCGCAACAGGTCTTCAAGGATTGGGGTCACCCGATCGTGATCATGGTCGAGAACAACGACGCCGTCGGCTGGTCCCAAGATCGGAATTGGACCCTCTTTGTCGAGCACCACTGTCTCAAAACCCAGCAACGCCCCTTGTTCGCAAAGCGCCCCGGCGAGGGCTCCCCCACCGATCACCACCAGTCTTGAGCTCGGCACAAAGCATTGGAGATGATAGCGCTGGTCGTCAAATTCAACGACACTCACGCCGCTACGCCCCCGCGCCAAGAGGGCGAGCGCAGCGTCAACCGCCTGACTCTCTACCCGATCACCCGGACCGACGACCGTAACCGAAACCGGGCAGAGTTCGGCATCGACATGAGTCACCAGCGCGAAGGGGCGACGAGCGACGAGGTATCGGACCATGTCGCTCACCCAACTCCATGGATGTACTATCACGCGAACCGTCCCGCCACAAGCGAGTCCACTTGCGACGGCCTCAGGGTCGCCAATCTCGCCAATCACACTCCGAGGTCGAGAGGATCCATCGCCAGCGACCAATCGCTGCGATAGCTGTGGAGCCAGCACGGCACCGACGTAGTGATCACCTATCGCCACCATGAAGTCACTCGCGCGATCACCGCCACCGAAACCCGTTATTTCATAGAGGCGCATCACCGCGGCATCGGAAGCAGGCCCAGCCTGCTGGAGCGGACTCAACTCTTCAAAGGTCATAATCTCACCTCTATGGGTCTATGCGATCGCGCATCAGCTCAGCGAAGTATCCCTGCGCCTTCTGGGTTACCGGTCCCGGAGCCCCTTGAAAACGGCGACCGTCGATTTCGGCGACACCTTGCACCATCCGCAACGTGGAGGTCACGAAGACCTCTGCAACAGAGGCATCCGCCAGCACAGCGGCTGGGATATCCTCTTCCATGGCACCAATTCCCTCGATCACGAGATCACGGGTGACGCCTGCCAAACAACCTGCACTCAGCGGTGGTGTCACGACGCGACCATCGCGAACCACAAAAAGATTCGAACCGGAGCCCTCACAGAGATTGCCAACGGTATTGGCGAACAGAACCTCGTTAGCCCCGCGTTCGAGGGCCCAGGCCAAGGCGACAACGTTCTCGGCATACGAGGTGGTCTTCAGTCCAGCGAGCACTCCACGCTCGTTGCGTGGCCAAGGAGCGAGGGCAAGCCTCGTAGTCGCTGGCTCCAGCGTGATCTCCTCGGACGCAATCACCGACCGCGGCTGCATGGACGGCGGCCGACCCGAGCCGAGGCCCGCGTTGCCGGCGGTGTAGGTGATCCGAATTTTAGCCGTCACCAAACGATTACGATCGATGAGCTCGACGACACCCTCTCGGAGGCTAGCAATCGGGGGGAGGGGGAGGCCCATGCCATCTGCCGTGCGAGCGAGTCGATCGAGGTGACGCGTCAGGGCAAACGGCTGACCGCCGACAACCACCAGGGTCTCAAATGCACCATCGCCACACACCAGACCATGATCGACAATGGGAACCCCCGCGGTGTCGGCATCCTGAAGATATCCGTCAATCCATACAACTGCCATGGCTTTGACCTCCTTGGGTTATCCTAGTGGTATGCTCGATCCAGCCCTTGAACAGCTCGCCCACGGACCAAACTTCGCAGTACTCACCACCCTAACTCCACAGGGCCAGGCCCAATCCTCGGTCATGTGGGTCGATTGCGATCACGAACATCTCCTCATCAACACTGAGGTAGGGAGAGCCAAATTCCACAACATTACGCGCCAGCCAAATGTAACGGTACTGCTGTGGGACCGCGACAACCCATACCATTATGTGGAAGCGAGAGGAGTCGTGACCGCTACGATCACTGGCTCCACCGCAGACCAACAGCTTGAACAGCTCGCACAAAAATACACCGGGCAAGCCTTTGCTGGCGACATCGAAACAGAGCGAGTCATTCTTAAGATCACGCCCCAGCGGACCCGGGTCGTCGATTGAGATCACGGGTTCTCTTCGATCGCCAACTGACCTCAGCTAATCGCTCCTCGCACCTAACCAACGTCGTCTTTACACCCGAAACGATATGAGTTCCTCGACACGACACGACGATCGACGGCGTCTTCGAGACCTTATCGTTGTCGGATGGTCTCACGCCGGCCAGCATGCCTACATTGCGTCCCTCGGCATTGCAATCCCGTACGTCTTGATCGCCTTCCACACGACCTATGCCACTGTGGGTATTCTCCTCTCGATCGCCGCAATCGTCGGTAGCGCGCTACAGGCGCTCTCACTGGTCATACGACGGACCTCGGCCCGCGTGCTGTTCACTATCCAAAATATCGGGTCGATGATCGGGGCGGTAATCGCAGCGATCGCTCCCGGCATCTACGTCTTCATGGCAGGTCGGCTCATACAATCGGGCGCGGGCTGGCCACAACATCCCGTTGGTGGGGCCTATCTGGCCAGTCGCTATCCGACCAAACGCGGAACGACACTGAGCTGGCATGTCACCGCTGGCAACCTTGGTACGCTGCTAGCTCCTCTTGTCATGCCATCCATCATCGTTGCCTACGGCTGGCGTGCCGCCTTCTGGGCCCTCTCGATCCTTCTGGCCACCACCATTGTGGTCGTCGCGCTCTGGTTGCCATCTCCCTGGCACCGGTTGCAAGAGCCTAGCGATACCACGAATCAGGGACCCCAGGACAGCTTCTGGCACCGGCTACGATCCCTGATGCGTCAGCGCCCCATCTTCGCATTGCTGCTTGCCGGCACTATCGCCGCAGGGGGCCAGGGTATCGGGATCGTCGGCGTTTACACCCCTGGTTATCTTCACACCTCGTTACATCTGTCGGCCTTAGGCCTCACTGTTATCTTGACCCTGCTCTACGCAGGAGCTGTGGTCGGTCCCATCCTCATGGGTTCAATTGCCGATCGCACCAACCACAAGGTGGTGTTGATCGCCAACTATGGTCTTGGAGCAGCAGCACTGATGCTCTTTGTCCTGATCGGACGAGGTCTGTTTGGGCTTGCGCTCGTCGGGGTCGCGATCGGCATCTTCTCCTACTCTGAACTCTCGTTACGCCAGACAGTCTTCGCCGACTACCTACCGCTTGGCATGTCACGAGCCGCCTTTGGCATCTTCTTTACCGTCTCCCAATCGATAGGGGCGCTGTGGATCGCCATCATCGGAATTACCGTCACCGACGGCGGTTTTCGGGCCGCCTTCCTTTTGATGGCAATGACCTTTGTTGTGGCTGCCCTCGTTGTGCTTTGGGGGACTCGATTGCAATCTGCGAACATCTCCGATAGCAACGAATAATCAGCTGCACGGCCGCTCCATGCATCGGCTGGACATGAACAGCCAGACACCAGAGACCTCCTCAAGCAGACTGGCCTGGCTGAGGTGAGCCAGCAGGGAAAGCGTAGTTTCACCACAGCGGCGCGCTTATCGTCATTTTTTCCAGTGTTGCTCTTGCTACGTTGTCACAACAACGCATGACCGACGCACCAAGAAGGTCAAAAATGCCAATGACCTGCAACTAGGCAGGTCACGCTTGGCAGCCCCAACGGGATTCGAACCCGTGTCTCCACCTTGAGAGGGTGGTGTCCTGGGCCTCTAGACGATGGGGCCTCAAGGAGACTCGATCCACTCTAATGGCTCGTTATTCAGAAGTCGCCACTTCTTGGTGTCAAGCACCTTTCAGCACCGAAGGTGCCTCCAACGAATCGCTGGGGGCGCCTTCAACATCATGTGACAACCTCGCTAGGCCTTGTGTACCGGGACCTCCACATTAGTGAATTCAGGGTCGCGATAGTAGTTGCGCCAGATAAGTCGATACAGCGGTATCTTCTCTGGGATTTTACGAAGCCCCGGGATCACGGGAACCAACAGCAACACCAGGCTCAGGACCGTCATGATCGCCAGCACCTCAACATCGCCATTCCCCGACGTCGACATCGGCGGCACCTGATACCACATGGTATAGAGCCACATCCATGGCTGACCTGGCCATGAACCAGTCTCATTCATCACGCCCCATTGGTCACCCGCTAGGTGTTGCGCCGTGACGATCTTGCCCCAATAGCTCGCGGCATGCTGGGCTTTCCAAGAGTCTCCGATGAACAAAATCGGGTTGGTGTAGTTAGTGGTGTAAAAGCTCGACTTCGTCAGCAGCTGGGCATCGAGTGCCCCAGACTGAGCCATCGCCAAAAGGTGTGTCATCAGCACGGGCACAGGGCCAGCCGAGGGCATGTTGCCGATGACCGCCGAACTGCTAAGGGGCAGCTTGTTGAGCTTGGCCTGATAGTTGCTAACCCAACGGTCCTCGGTTGCTCGTGATGCATGCTCATAGGTGGCTATCGCGGTCGTCAGTGCCGGGAAGTCCGGCAACGTGGCGAGCGGATTGAGTACGAAATCTTTGGCGGTGTTGAGCGGGTACTTTACACCAAAGAACTTCTGAACCGAAATCGGTCCAAGCGACTGTACAGAGTCCGTCGCAGGGTTGCTGGCCGTGTTGTACGGAGGTCCATAAGTTGCCGAATCACTCGTTCCGTTTAACTCGGTCAGGGCGATATCGACGAACCCCACCGGTTGTGCCTTGGCCCATGACTGGACTGTGACCGGCGGAACGTCGGGCGATGAGAACGTGATGGCCAAGATAAAGACCAGCACCAGCACCACGACAAACCCAATGGTCGCCTCCTTCAAGATGTCATAGTGGCGAAGCGGTCCCTGCCATGGACGGCCGTACTTGCGTTCGCTCTGGCTCCATTTACTCATTGTTCTACCTCCATCGAAGCGTCACTCGCCTGTTGCGTGGTCGCCGAAGCTGCAACAAAACCGGCCTCACCAAGGTGCGCGGGCTCAGCACCAATCGGTGGGACAACACCACGAATCCGCACCATCAACACATGAACCCCAATGATGAGAACCAGAATGATCGGGACCAACACGATATGAAGCATCAGCGCTTGGCCGAAGTTCATCGCGTTGAAGAAGGCGCCGATACCACCTGAGTTGAAGGCATCTTTGGACTCGAAGGCGATCCACTGCGAATCAAAGTTCGTCTGCGAAAGATAGCCGGTGAAACACTCGACAATGGAGACCAGAAAAGCCACCACGCCAGTCATCCAGGTCAGCCACCGCTTGCCGCGCCAGGCCGCCATCCAGAACTTGGCCCAAAGATGGACCGTCATGAAGCCCATAAACAGCTCAACTGACCAAAGGTGTAACGAGTTGACGAAGTGACCGATATCGCTAAGGTGCCACCAGGTCGGGCCTTCAATCGCTAGCACCATCCCGCTCAAGATCGCCATGATCAGAGCACCGATGGTTAAAACCCCGAACACATAGACCCATGACGACACGTACGACGGTTGGCCATCTGGCAACAGCTTGTCTGGCGGAAGGTACTTGAGTCCGAGGTGCCGACCACGGCCAGTCCAACCCTCGGACGCCCCAACTTCATCGCCAGCAGCAACCGGCTGATACGCTTTTCGCTTGATTGGCTTACCCTTGAGAAAGGGAATGCTGATCGCAAGGATAAATAGCACCACCAAGATGACGATGACAATGAAGTTCGCCATCGAGATCAAGATGAATCCCCAGTGAATGTAATGGTCCGGATGATTGAGATTGACAATCGCTCCAACAATCGGATGATCGTTCATCACGTTATCCCTTCTAACGCTCACGCGTCGTGACTACCCAACAACAGCGCCAGATCTTTCAACGCGCTCTGGATATCATCCTATGAAGGTAACGTCTCGACTTTTAGGGACTTTCGTCACACAACAGTCAGCCAACTCACCCTATGCACTGAGCGTACACCCAGAACATCCTCATAAAACTGCCGTCCACCAACGGATGGACCGGGTCTGAGTCGATGAGGTCGTAGCAATCGAGGAGGGTCGGTTA
This sequence comes from Ferrimicrobium sp., assembly GCA_022690815.1. Classification (NCBI taxonomy): domain Bacteria; kingdom Bacillati; phylum Actinomycetota; class Acidimicrobiia; order Acidimicrobiales; family Acidimicrobiaceae; genus Ferrimicrobium; species Ferrimicrobium sp. The sequence continues at coordinate 58,539 of JALCZJ010000003.1, read as the reverse complement.
GCCCTTCGGGATCGTTGACCAGGGGAGATCCTTGTCCACGCGTGGCTCACCCGGAAGCCCGAGGACACGCTCACCTAGAATGTTGCGCATGACCTCTGATGTGCCACCCTCGATCGTGTTCGCGCGTGAGCGTAAAAATGCTTGGGTTGCTGTCCTTGGCTGCACCTCACCGTTGACACCGGCAAACTCCGGACGCCGCATGGTATAGTCCGGATAGAAGAGTGCGTTGCCTTGCTGCAGATCGACGCAATATTCGTAGATCCTTTGGTTGAGCTCGGCATTGGCCAGCTTGACGACGGAACCTTCTGGACCGGGGTTCCCCTGCTGTCGCTGTGCGGCCGCTCGAAGCGACGTCAGCCGCAGCGCTTCAGCTCCACACCACAACTGCATCAGATCATCAAGCGACTCGACGGGGCTACCCAACGATCGGAAGGTCGTGATCGCCTCTGCGATAGGGCCGCCGCTACGCGGCAAGACTAGGCCCCCAATGGACGCCCGCTCATTCATGAGTGTGGTAATCGCCACCGACCAGCCCTTCCCAACGTCACCAAGCCTCATCGCATCCGGCACGTGAACATCACTCAGGTAGACCTCATTGAATTCAGCCTCACCAGTGATTTGACGGAGTGGCCGAACCTCAACACCGGGGGCGTGCATGTCCAGCACAAAGTAGGTCAGGCCTCGGTGTTTTGGCACATCCGGGTCACTGCGCGCCACCAACATACCCCAACGAGCCACATGAGCCAAGGTCGTCCAGACCTTCTGGCCGGTAATCGTCCACTCATCACCATCCCTAATGGCCCTCGTGGCCAGTGATGCGACATCAGAACCAGCACCGGGTTCAGAGAATAACTGACACCAAATCTCCTCACCAGTAAAGAGCGGGCGCAAAAGTCGATGGGCTAGCTCCACGGAGCCATAGGTCATGACCGTGGGTGCACCCATGCCGACGCCGATCGGGTTGCTCGCAAACGCTGGGGGCACCTTTGCCTCCGCGAGGGTCTCATCGATGACCCCCTGAAGGCCGGGGCTCAAGCCGAGACCTCCGAGCCCAACTGGGTGGTGAACGAACGCGAGTCCGCGATCGTATTGCTCACCACGAAAAGCTACGCCGCCAACGGCTTGAAAATCCAACTCTTCGACAAGGCGCAACGTTGCCGCTCGCACCTCTTGCTCTTGGCTTGTCATCGACCCTCCTTACGAGCCTAAGCCTAGCAAAGCAACACCGGGCGCGTGGGGCACTCTACACAAGAGCCCTGGTTTACTATCCCAGTGTTTCCAGCCGTATTGCGATGTCTTCTCTCAACCCTCGCACGAGCTCAGCCCAATGAGCCGCCAAGGCGTGATAGCCATCAACACCAAAGTGTTCCTGGTGGAGTTCACGATGTTCCAACGCGGCCGTCGCAAAGTTTGACAGATCACCCCATCGGGAGCTACGAGTAGTAAACCATTCAAAGAACGGACACTCCTGTAACGATGTATCGCTGCCCCCATCGAGGTGCCCGACGACTAGCGCATCGTTAAGCAGCAGAAAATCCTCGACGGCAAAGACCTTGGACGGCAGGTGAAGCAGGTTACTTCGCTCGAGAATTCCCAATAATACGTCAAAATCTACCGGGCGCGAATAGAGATATCCTTGCACAAAATCTCCACCGAGACGGATCCATCGCGACAGCTCATCGACCGTCTCGACACCCTCAGCAACGACCCGAATCCCTGCGATTTGAGCGAGAAAGCTCAGAGAACTCACCACGGCAAACGAGTTAACATCCATTCCAAAGCGTGAGATGAAGGAACGATCGATCTTGAGCTCATCGACATCGAGCAGCGCTACATTGCTCAGCGACGCATAGCCAGTTCCGAAATCGTCGACCGAAACGGCAACACCCACCGAATGCAACATGTTGATCATCGAGCGAGCGGCGGCCAAGTCATCGAGAGCGACGTCCTCAGTGATTTCGATCGTGAAGTGCCAAGGCTCCTCGGCCGCAAACAACGCAATGTCTGCCGGGAAATGACTGGAGAGAAAGTGTGAGGGGGTGACATTCAACGAAACGTTAACCGATGGATAACCTGCGGCGACGAGCCTGTGGTGTGTCTCGAGGGCAGATCGGATCGCGTGGTTACCGAGCAATCGTGCCAGCTCCGGATCGCTCTTCACCTCCTTGAGGACCGATTCGAGTGGCATTCCATCCCAGCGCATAAGAAGCTCCACTCCGACTACCTCACCGGTCGTGCCACTGACTTTTGGCTGAAAGGCAAAGTGCAGCTCCTGGCTCTCGATTGCCCCAGGTAGTCGATCTCGGACCTGACGTCGCAACTCGATGGAACGGGCCACCATGCCACCAAAGAGATACGATCGCGCCTTGCCCGCATCCTTGGCGGCATAGAGCGCCGCGTCGGCGTGGGCGAGAAGACTTGGATAGTCTCGCCCATCGGTCACCGACATCGCCCAACCGAGCGAGCCTGTGATGCGGAACTCCTCGCCCACGTCAGCAACGAGTCGCATTACTCGTTCGACGAGATCGTCGATGCCTCGATAGTCTCCATCGGCAATACAGAATCCGAACTCATCCCCTCCGAGACGGGAGACGAAGTCGTCACCCACCACGAGCGTGCGTAGGCCTGACCCCAACGACTCAAGGAACTTATCACCCGCCCAATGTCCCGCGGTGTCATTGAGCTCCTTGAATCCGTCAAGATCCAAGATGCCCACCGCCACCTCTCGTCCCGACATCAAGAGGTGGCGAACCTTCTCCTCGAAGGCAAGCCGGTTATCAAGACCCGTCAGCATATCAGTGCGGGCTGCCATGCGTTGAATATTACGCTCTCGTTCGAGCGCCTGCTTGAGGTTAAGATCAGCAATGCCTTGCTCGATCATTTTTACGACCGTCTCCAAAAGGGAGACGACCGCTGGCGTCACTGTATTAGTCACCTGGGACATGACCGTCAGGGCGGCAACAACCTGCCCATCCTTATGGATCGGCAGCGACACTCCGCAGTTCCAACCAAATGTCTGCAAAAAATCCAGCCAGGGGTTGATCGAGGCGTCCGCAAGCTCATCCTGATTCCACACCACAGCATCGGTGCGAATAGCCCGTAACGCCAATGGCCCGTCGCCGACAAGGTCAAGTGGAACCACCAAGGCTCCAACTTCGTCGGCACCGCGGCCAGCGCTCGCCATCGGAACCAACCGATTCATCGTGGGATTCGGGGCCGCCACCCAAGAAGAGGTGAACACGCTTTCGGTAACGAGCACTTCACAGAACGACTGGAGGAGCTCGACCTCCGACTGCGCCGAAACCATGATAGACGCGCTTTGTAGCACGGTCAACGTAAGGTTATTTAACCAGCGATTTTCCCACTCAGACCGGTTGTGTTCGACACGCGCAATCGCCTGGCGAATGAGTTCGCCCATGGCAATGACAACGTCCTCGCCAATCCCCTGATCTGCCTGATCGTCGATAGCAAAGATGAACACACCCTGGCTCTGTCCCCCGAGGACGACGGGAAGACGCAACACAGCGCTGCCGTTGGCTAAGAGGGCAGCCATCTCAGTGAGGTCGTGGCGATCCGAACTACGTATCAGGCCGTTGGTGATCAGCTCGCGCTGAAGACGAAAACATGTTGCTGAGGGCCCAAGGCTCTCGAGGTCTCCGAGCACCGAAATCTCCAGAGCAAAGAGCTCGTCGCGGGCCTCTTGGCTGAGCTCGCCCCAGACACCAACACACCCCAGGGTCTTCTTGCAGGAATCAAGCCGGAACAAACACGCCTGCCGAATAAATGTCTCACCGACCAAGGTTTCGGCGAGATCACGCATCATGCCCGTCCACTCGGTGGTCATCGCCGACTGCAACGCCACCTTTGCTCCAGCGATGCATTCGAGCAACCGGGTATGAGCAAAGGCAGTGCGCGCACGAAAGAGGCGGCTGAGTTCTGATCCAAGCGCGCCCATCATGTCTTCGATATCGACCGGCACCGGGTCGGACATTCGTCGATAGAGCGCCAAGGCCCCGCTACGGTTCAGCGAGATCGTAAAGGGCACCACAATCACCGAACCGAGCTTGTGATGCTCGAGTTGATCGATCCACGGTCGAAAGCGAGCCTCCATCGTCATGGTGCCCAACGTCACCTGATGAGTGCGCAAAGCGATCCCGACGGGACCTTGGCCACGTGGATCGTTGGCATTGGTGCGAAGATCGAGTCCGGCCGCATAGTCGGCGGCCGGACCAGATGCAGCTGCGATAGTCACCTGATCACCAAAGTCGGTCGCTCGTGTCCCAAGCGCGGTTGCAACGTAAACTAAGGGTGCCTGCGTCGCCCGCTGGATCATCTCCACCAGCTGTTCGATCAACTGCGACTCTGGCATCTGTACGTAGCGATCGAAGAGGTTGGCAACCTCGACGATCGTCTGTTGGAGAGCCTCCCTGGCACCCCAAAGCCGCATACTCGTCTCGCTAGAGGTGGCAAGGAGCTCCTTCTCGTGCAAGAGCAGGAGTGCAAGCTCATCGGCGTCAAGTACCCCGGCGAGTTCGGTTCGATAGAGCGTGTAGATTTGGTCGATCCACATCGGTCGTATACTCATTCGAAGGTGGACGTCGCTAATCCGCGCGATCACACCGTAATCGACACGATGTTCAGAGAATAATCGTATGAACTCCTCGGTGATGAGCTGAGCGATCCGATCCACCTCGGCGGGGTCGGTCTCATGAAAGCCACCGAAGTTAGCCTCGATGAGTTCTCGTAGCTTTGGTAGAAGCTGGCGAAGTGCCTTAATTACTCGCCCTGGGGCACGGCGCGGTTGCATCACGGGCTCAGGACTTCGAGGCCGCCCTCGGTGAGTACCTGATCCAACCCCTGGATTAACCTCCATACCTCAGCTCCTTGGTGGCGCACACAACCACCGACACCACACAACGTCAACGATAGACCTACGAACGAAACTTCCTTCACCCTTATCGGCACGCCTGGGCAGAACCTAAGGTCGCCACAAAGTGGCAGAACTTCCAATAAGGGTGCACAATAGAGACATGACAAACTTTGCACTCAGTGACGAGCACAAGCAATTTCGCTCCGTTCTCCGTTCTTTCGCCGAGAGCCGCATCGCTCCACATGCACAAGAGGTCGATGAGACCGCGAGTTTCCCGTGGAAGAGCTTCGAAGCCTGCAAAGAGATGGAGCTACCGGCACTCGCAATTCCTGAAGCCTATGGTGGTGCTGGTGCCGATTCGATCACCAATGCCATCATGGTTGAGGAGCTTGCCAGAGTTTGTGCCTCCACCTCGTTGACGATGTTGATCTCGAAACTTGGCATGACTCCAGTCATTTATTGGGGTTCCGAAGACTTGAAGAACAAGTACTTACCACGAGTTGCTGCAGGCGAGGCACAGGCCTCCTATTGCCTATCAGAGCCCGATGCAGGCAGCGACGTCGCCGCCATGACGACCAAAGCAGTGCGTGACGGAGACTCCTACGTGCTCACCGGAACCAAATACTGGATCACGAACGCCGGCATCTCCGATACCTACACCGTCTTCGCAAAGACTGATCCCCAGGCCGGTCACCGTGGCATCACCGCCTTTCTTGTCGAGGCCGACTGGGGCGTCAAGGTCGCCAAGCTCGAGAAGAAGCTCGGGGTGCGAGGCTCCCCTACCGGCGAGGTCACCTTTGACGAGGTACGTGTCCCAGTGGCGAACCGTATCGGCGAAGAGGGCCAAGGGTTTTACATCGCCATGGGCACCCTTGATCGATCCAGGCCGACCATTGGCGCCCAGGCGGTTGGAATCGCCACCGGCGCGATCGACTACGCCGCCGGCTACATCAAGAATCGGCATCAGTTTGGTCGTCCTATCGCTGACAACCAAGGCATCCAGTTCATGCTGGCCGACATGGCCACCAAGGTTGAGGCGGCTCGTGGCCTCGTGTATCAGGCGTGTCAGCTCATCGACGATGACCCAGATGGTCAGCTGACCAAATACGGAGCAATGGCCAAGATGTTCGCATCTGATGTAGCCATGTCGACAACGATTGACGCGCTACAGCTCCTCGGCGGCTATGGCTACACCAAGGACTTTCCACTTGAGCGCATGATGCGTGATGCCAAAATCACCCAGATCTACGAAGGGACCAACCAGGTACAACGAATTGTGGTGTCTCGGCAAGTTTTAGGAGGCAAGTAGTGATTCATCGTTTGGGAATTATCGGCGCTGGACTCATGGGGTCGGGCATCGCTGAGGTAGCGGCACGCAACGGCGTTGACGTAATCGTCGTGGAAGCCGATGACACTGCAGCCAAAGCCGGGCTTGCTCGAATCACCAAATCCCTTGATCGGGGAGTTCGTTCAGGAAAACTCACCGAGGAGGCTCGGGCAGATGCCCTCGGCCGCATCGACGTCACGACATCGTTTGATAAGCTCATCAATCGAGAGTTGGTCGTCGAGGCAGTAATCGAGGATGAGGCCACCAAGCTCGATGTCTTTCGACGCCTCGACGCCGTCGTCGAGGACCCGACAGCCGTGCTTGCCTCCAACACCTCGTCGATTCCGATCATGAAGCTCGCCATGGCTACGCAGCGTCCAGAGCAGGTCGTGGGAATTCACTTCTTTAACCCAGTTCCGGTCATGCCACTCGTAGAGGTCGTGACGTCGCTCATGACGAATCCCAAGGTGGAGCAGCAGGCGCATGAGTTTGCTGGCGGGCAACTCAGCAAGCATGTGATCAAGTCTAAGGATCGAGCCGGCTTCATCGTAAACGCTCTCCTCATCCCATACCTTCTCTCGGCGATCCGAATGTTCGAATCCGGATTCGCCACCGCCGAGGACATCGACACCGGCATGGTTGACGGATGTGCCCATCCAATGGGGCCATTGGCACTGACCGACTTGATTGGGTTGGATACCACCATGGCGGTCGCCCAATCCCTCTACGAGGAGTTCAAAGAGCCGCTGTATGCACCCCCTCCCCTGCTGTCACGCATGTGCGAGGCAGGCCTCCTGGGACGCAAGGTTGGTCGAGGATTCTACCAGTACAACTGACAGCCACTGCGGACCGATCCTAGCCACGGTGGCGAGACTAGGCCCCTGCCGTTGTGGCGAGACTAGGATGATCGTCTTAGCTGACCTGCGAAGGAGCATCCATTGAGTCCGTCTACTCCCGAAAGGGTTCGGTTCGCGCCGTCGCCGACAGGGTTTTTCCACGTCGGAAGCGCGCGTACGATTCTTTACAACTGGTTGATCGCCCGCCAATCGGGTGGCAGCATGCTGCTCAGGATCGATGACACCGACGCTGAGCGCAACCGGGAAGAATGGGTCGATGGCATCTACCGTGCCATTCGTTGGCTCGGGCTCGACTGGGATGAGGGGCCAATTCGCCAATCCTCACGCATCGATCACTACCAAGAGATCGCCTTTGATCTCTTCGAACGCGGTTTGGCCTATTGGTGCGACTGCACCCGCGAAGCGGTTGAAGCCCGCAAGGCGCCAGGCACTCCGCCCGGGTATGACGGTTACTGTCGACAGCGCAGGCTCACCCAGGGTCCTGGCCGGGCACTTCGCTTCAGGGTGCCTGACGGAGAGGTCGTTGTCAACGACCTGATACGAGGTGAAGTGATTTTTCCTCATGGCTCCATCGAAGATTTCATCATCCTCAAGTCCACCCTTGCACCCCTCTATGTCCTGGCCAACGTCATCGACGATGTCGACTTCGCTATCACGACCGTGCTGCGTGCCGAAGAACACCTACCAACGACACCTAAGGCCGTCCTCCTCCACCAGGCGCTTAACAGCCCACTGCCTCAATTTGGGCATCTACCTGTCCTTGTCAACGAGCAGCGTCGAAAACTCTCCAAACGCCGCGACCGCGTGGCCGTCGAGGACTATCGTCAACTCGGATTTCTTCCCGAACCAATGATCAACTATCTCGCGCTTTTAGGCTGGAACCCTGGCGATGATCGGGAATTCTTTACCCTCACCGAGCTGATCGAAGCCTTCTCGCTTGCGAGAGTCGGTCACTCCCCCGCCTTCTTCGACGAGCAGCGTCTGCTCCACTTCAACAAGACGTACCTGGCGTCGCTTTCGCCATCCAACTTCGCTGATGTTGCACACCCATTCGTCAGCGCACTCATCGCATCGACCCCTGACGCCGATGAGCGGCTCGCCCAGATCTTGCCGGAGGTGCAGACCCGCATCGGGACACTGTCGGAGTTACCGGCGATGATCGGGTTCCTCTTCACCTTCTCTCCCGACTATTCTGACCTCGCCAGCCGACTCCGAGCCGGGGACGCCACCTACCTCCGTGCCGTAGCCACCGCGCTCGCGACCATCGACCTGTTCACTCCACAAGCTATCGAAGCACAGGTACGAACGATTGTCGACGGATTAGACACTAGCCTCCGCAAGCTCCAAGCACCGATCCGTCTAGCCATCACGGGGTCTCCAGTTGGTCCTCCGCTCTTTAGTTCGATGGCAATCTTAGGGCGCGACGAATGTCTTGCAAGGATACAAGCACTCCTCGATGCACTCGAGGATTTGCCCTCGCCGACGTAGTTGATTCTGTCGGTCGAAACCGCCGATTAATGGCAGTTGATCAGCAGATGACTGCTAGGATCGAAAGGACCTTCGGGGGTGGTGTAATTGGCAACACTGCAGATTCTGGTTCTGTCATTGGGGGTTCGAGTCCTCCCCCCCGAGCTCAACCGGCCTGGTCCATGACCCTGAATCGTGGCTGGGCCTCGGTTGCGTCCATCCGGTTGGCGCATTCATACGAAGTCGGAGATTCCCACGCAGTCGGTCGCCGTAGGTTCTCACCCGCCAGTTCTTCGGAGCATCGTCCATGTACGCTATGATTTCGTAGTTTCACACGATCTCTTGGCCACCCATAGCCACAACTCATGGCTCCCGGCGTCTCGCAAGATAGCGCCCCGCTGCCAGCCGGTGACGGTCTCATGTGCGAGACGCCAACGATATCGTTGGCGATCGCTCATCTGGCTTACGGCGTCTCGGTATTCGACGCCTTTTCGCCAGCCCGCAGCAGCCGATTTAACCCGTTGAGGTATGCCCGTGCAGACGCCTCCACAATATCGGTCGAGATACCACGACCCGAAACTTCGACATCGTCGCTGCGCAGCGTGACGACCACGTCCCCAAGTGCGTCAACCCCCCCTGTCACCGATGCGACCGTAAACCCAGTCAACTGAGCTGTCATGCCTGTCGCCTCCAAGAGCGCTTTACCGATCGCATCAACCATGCCATTGCCATCAGCCTTAGCAGTCACTAGCTTCTTGTCGTTGATGACGGCGACCTCTGCGTGAGCGGGTTCTCCTGACGTTGCTGCCACTGAAAGCGATCGCAACTCGAAACGCTCGGCGACCGTCATACCGAGCTCATCGGCGACAATCGCCTCGAGGTCTGCTGCGGTGATCTCGCTCTTACGATCGGCCATCTCCTTAAAGCGCTCAAATGCCGCGTTGAGCGCATCGCCAGCGAGATCAAAGCCCATGTCACGCAAGGTCGAGGTAAAGGCATGGCGGCCTGAATGCTTGCCAAGAACGATCTGTGATCCTTGTTGGCCAACACTCGTCGCGTCGATGACTTCGTACGTGCTTCGATCGGCGAGCACGCCATGCTGGTGAATACCAGACTCATGGGCAAAGGCGTTTCGACCGACGACCGACTTGTTGTACTGCACAGGATAACCAGTCAATCTGGCTACAAGGCGAGATGCCTTGGCGAGTTCCTCTGTATGAATCTGCGTTCCGAGTCCCTCAAAGAGGTCGGCGCGTACCCGCAGTGCCATGACGATCTCCTCAAGTGCTGCGTTACCTGCGCGTTCACCAATCCCGTTAATGCAACACTCGACCTGGCGTGCCCCGCCAGCGATTGCAGCCAGCGAATTGGCGGTCGCCAAGCCCAAATCGTTATGGCAATGACTTGAAATGACATAGTCACCACGAACATTGCGACGTACCTCTTCAATCATATGACCAAATTCAGCTGGAATCCCGTAACCGACCGTATCGGGGATATTGAGAGTGCCAGCTCCATTGTCGACGGCCAGCTGCAAGACTTCGTACAGGAACTCGACAGGAGTACGAGTCGCGTCCTGGGGGGAGAACTCGACATCATCGGTACAACTTCTCGCGTGTGCGACCGACGCCTTGACCTCTTCGAGCACCGTCGCATTCGTCATCTTCAACATGTGGGTCAGATGCGACGGTGATGTTGAGATAAAGATATGGATGCGCGCCTGCTCAGCGTCGCGCAGCGCCTCCCAGCACCGATCGACATCACGGAGCTGGGTCCTCGATAGCGCAGCAATCGTTGGCCCCTGGACCCGACGCGCGATGGCTTGGACCGCCTCAAAATCACCCTGAGATGCCACTGGGAACCCAGCCTCGATGTAGTCGACGTTAAGCCGCGCAAGTTGTTCAGCAATCTCAAGCTTCTCGAGGGCGTCGAGCGAGATCCCAGGCGATTGCTCGCCATCACGAAGGGTCGTGTCAAAAATAATCACCTGTTCGTCCATGGTCACTCCTTATTGCTCCGTAGGTACCACCAGCCACGACCAGTGATACGTCGCTTCTGTGTCGTCACGTATCGATCTTGCTTGTCTATTCGACCTTGCTTAGCTATGCCGCTAGTTCGCGGCTCCCAACCGTCTTCAGGAAACAAAAAGACCCTCTGATCAACGATCAAGAGGGTCTTGGGCGATCACCGGTGGTGATCGCCCTACCTAAGAAGGAGTCCTGTGCTGGCCATAAACCTCATATGTCCACGAACCTAATCGATACTCGGCTCAGACCCGACCGACTTCGCATAGATAATACCTGCATTCCCCTCAAGGAGTTGAATTACCGCCGGTTCGACCGGTCGAGAAACACTCAGGAGCATCAAGGCAGTACCATCATCCACCCTCGGCGATACCGCCATCGAAACGATTGAGTAGCCTCCGTCGCCTAGGACTTTACCGACTACACCAATCATGCCGGGCTGGTCAAAGTTTCGGACCGCGAGCATCGAAGCCGCTGGAGGAACCTCCACCCAGTGACCGTCCACCAGCACGATTCTCGGTTCAGAACCAGTCGCTCCTGCCAACGTTCCGCCAACCACATGCTCTGGAGTGCGCAGGACGACCAGGTTGCGGAAGTTCAGACTGTTAGCGACGGTGGTCTCTCGAATCTCAAGGCCGCGCTCCGATGCCAGTTGGGGCGCATTGACGTAGGAAACCGGTTCATTTAGTCCCACCGAGAAGATCCCCTTTAGGATCGACAGCGTCAAGAGCCTGGTATCTTCGTGCGCGAGCCCTCCCTGGTATTCGATCTCGAGGGCACCAGGAAGTCCGCCCGTTAGGGAGGAGATGAACTGACCCAAGAACTCCACGAGACCTAGATAGGGGCGCACCTCGGGAGAGGCCTCAGCGGCGTTCACGTTGACCGCGAACGGTACGAACTCATTCGCGAGCGCCAACTGTACCTGCTCGGCGATCGTAATACCTGCCTTGTTCTGGGCCTCCTCGGTACTGGCACCAAGGTGCGGGGTAACGACAACAGAATCCAGTTCAAGCAACGGTGAGCCGGTCGGTGGCTCGTTTGCAAAAACATCGAGCGCGGCTCCGGCAACTGTTCCTTCAACGAGCGCCGCATAGAGGGCATCTTCATCGATGATGCCGCCACGCGCAGCGTTGACAAAACGGATTCCAGGCTTCGCCTGGGCCAAAATCTCCTTACCGATAAGACCCTTGGTCTCCTTGGACTTAGGAAGATGGATGGTCACAAAGTCCGCCCTTACGACCAAATCTTCGAGCGAGGTGAGCTCAACGCCCATCTTCTTGGCCCGCTCCTGGGAGATGTAGGGGTCGTAGGCGATGAGTGTCATGCCAAAGGCCAGTGCCCGCTGCGCCACCAACGCTCCGATTCTGCCCAAACCGACGATGCCAAGCGTCTTGCCATAGAGTTCGACGCCTTCAAATGAAGACCGAGCCCAAGTCCCCGCCGTCAGACTCGCGTGTGCCTGGGGGATCTGGCGTGACAGCGAAAGCAAGAGCGCCATGGTGTGTTCAGCAGCCGAGATGATGTTCGATTGCGGAGCGTTGACCACCATGACCCCCGCCTGGGTGGCGGCTTCAACGTCGACATTATCAAGTCCAATGCCAGCTCGGCCAACGACGACCAAGTGTGGTGCATTGGCAATCACTTCAGCTGTAACCTTTGTCGCCGACCGAATGATAACCGCATTAACGTCATGAACGGCTTCGATAAGCTCTTGGGGGGACAGATCAAGGGCAACGCGCACCTCGTGCCCTGCCCCGCGTAGAATATCAAGCCCGCGGTCTGCTATTACCTCGCTCACCAGGATGGTAGCCACACATACTCCTCTGTTAGTCTATGAGATCTTCTCAGTAGATGATCAATGCTATGGTTGGTTAATCAACACGACGTCCGTGCGACGCTGCACCTACGCGATACTGTGCCCAAGCGACATTGCTCGAGCGTGGCTCACACGACATAGTCCAAACCGCTCGCCTTTGGCATGCCCACCGGGGAGCCAATCCAATCACTGAAGACCGGGCCCCGATCAGCGGGTAGTGGTTTTCAGGCACTGCCCAACTCCCAACTAGAGCATCAATCCAAGCTTCGACAATGGAGTATGAGGTGTTGGCTAGAGTCTAGCGACGAAGGCGGAAATCCGACCGATCCCCTCAACAATCCCCTCATCGGCGAGGGCGTACGACAGACGCAGGTATCCAGGGGCGTCAAAGGCTTCACCTGGAATGACGGCCACCTTTGCATGTTCGAGCAAGAGCTCTGCGAGGCGATAGCTGGAGCCGATTGGCTCTTGGTCAAACTCCTTTGTGAGAATTCCTTGAACTGACGGAAAGGCATAGAACGCGCCCTGTGGCCACATGATGTCAACACCTTCGATGGCCGAGAGCAACGTCACGATCGTCTCGCGTCGACGAGCAAACGCATCACGCATGTATTGGGTTTCGCTCGGATCGGCGCGCAACGCAGCGATTGATGCCCGTTGTGACACGTTGGCCACATTCGAGCACAGCTGCGACTGTAGTTTGATGACCCCGTCAGCAACATCCGTCGGGGCAACGACCCACCCGACCCGCCAGCCAGTCATCGCAAAGGTCTTTGCAACACCGTTGACCAGCACCAAGCGCTCGGCCAACGCGTCACTAGCAAAACTTCCGATCGCTGGTGCGCTCGCAAACCCATAGGTGAGCTGTTGATAGATCTCATCACTCACCACATACAGGCCCTTGCGATCGGCAAAATCCGCCAATGCCGCGGTCTCTTCTTCGGAGTAAACCGCCCCGGTAGGGTTCGAGGGAGAGACGTGAATGAGCATCTTGGTTCGAGGGGTCACGTACTGAGCCAACAACGCCGGCGTCACCTTAAAACCCGTCTCCAGATCGGTAGGAACGGCGATCGGGATACCTCCTGCAAGGCGAACAACCTCAGGATAGGTGACCCAATACGGGGCCGGGATGAGCACCTCATCGCCGTCGTCAAGAAGAGTCATCATGGCCGAGTACACGGCATGTTTGCCACCGTTGGTCACCACGACCTGGCGAGGATCCACCGTCAGCCCGCTCAAGTGGGCACTGCGCTCAGCAATTACTTCCCGAAGCTCACCGAGTCCGGCCGCAGGCGTGTAGTGATGATTTCGAGGATCACGCGCAGCCTCGACCGCAGCCTCGACGATGAAGCTGGGAGTTTCGAAGTCCGGTTCTCCAGCAGCGAAGCTCACCACGTCGACTCCCGCAGCTAACATGGACTTGGCTTTCGCGTCGATCGCAAGCGTTGCAGACTCGTTGAGCTGCTCGACTCGTGCAGAGACCCGGCCTTGAACCATGGTAATTCACCTTTCAGATTGGAGAGACAATGAGCGCGAATTCCCACATTACCCTACCCCCCGATCTGTTGCCCTCCGACGGCCGCTTTGGGTCAGGCCCCTCGAAGATCCCAACGTTCTTCCTTGAGGGACTCGCCGACACCCAAGCCACTCTCCTTGGCACCTCGCATCGTCGCCCGGCCGTTAAGGACCTCGTTCGCGTCATCCGAGAGCGAATGACCGAGCTCTTTGGGCTTCCCGACGGCTATGAAGTCGTCCTCGGCAACGGGGGTGCGACACTGTTTTGGGACATGGCCGTCCACTCGTTAATTACGTCATCGAGCGAACACCTGGTTTTCGGCGAGTTCTCGTCCAAATTTGCGGCGGCCGCGCGCCAGGCTCCGTTCATCGACAGCGTCAAAGAGGTAAGTGCCGACTATGGCTCTTGCCCCTCGATCGAGGAGGTTGATGGCATCGACACGTACGCGTTGACCCATAACGAGACATCAACCGGTGTCCTCGCTCCCCTCACCCGACCCACAAGCGGCGATGCGTTGGTCTTGGTGGACGCCACCTCAGCCGCTGGCGCTGTACCGGTCGACCCTGAGGTCTTCGATGCCTACTACTTCTCACCACAGAAGGCCTTTGCCTCAGAAGGAGGATTGTGGATCGCCCTACTCTCCCCGAGAGCAGTGTCTCGAGCGGTCGAGACCGTCGCATTAGGTCGATACGTGCCAACCATGTTGGATTTGTCGATCGCCATCGACAACAGTCGCGAGAATCAAACCTACAACACCCCCGCGATTGCCACGCTCTACCTCATCAACGCTCAGCTTGAGTGGGTGCTTTCACATGGTGGGTTGGCCTGGGCTGCTAAGCGCTCGGCCGAGTCAGCGACCACGATCTACAACTGGGCAGAGAGTGCCACCTACGCACATCCCTTCGTCACCGATCCTGCCCTGCGCTCGCCGGTGATCGCGACCATCGACTTTGACGACAACGTCGACGCCAAGGCAGTCGCCGCCACCTTGCGAGCAAACGGCATCGTCGACACCGAGCCCTACCGCAAGCTCGGCCGCAACCAACTGCGTATCGCGCTCTTCCCATCAATCAACCCCGACGACGTCGAGGCGCTGACGCAGTGCATCGACTTTATCGTCGGTCAACTCTGACGCTATCGAGCTTCTTGACGGCTCACGGTCGGCCAGCCTTGCGCTGTCAACATCGCGCCGCGACGCTCCGGCGAGCCCGCGCACGGTGCAAGGGTAACGCCGATTAGACCAACAACGGTTGGGGTGTGAAAGCCAAACCCGTCAACCGACAACGCTTGGTGCCCACGGGTCACGGTGCTGCTCGAACCGAGTGATCTTGTCTTCTTTGGTCAGCGTCATGCCGATCTCGTCCAGGCCGGCTAGCAAGCGCGCCTTGGCCGTTGGGTCGATCGCAAAGTGAAACTCGATCCCTTCGGAAGGAACGCTTACCCGCTGACTCTCAAGGTCGACCAAAATTTGGGTTCCTGGCCGCTCGGCGACCAGATCGAGCAACCGTTGCACCTCATCCAAGGTTAGCTCCACAGGCAATAGGCCAACTTTAAGTGAGTTGTTACGAAAGATGTCGCCAAACCGCGGCGAAATAACCACTCGAAACCCGTAATCCATCAGAGCCCATACCGCATGCTCTCGCGAGGATCCCACGCCGAAGTTCTCCCGAGCGATCAGGATGGTCGAGCCCGCAAACTGCTGATCGTTAAGCACAAACCCCGGATCTTGGCGCCACTCCGAGAACAAACCCTCACCAAAGCCGGTCCGCTCAACACGCTTAAGCCATTCGCTCGGAATAATCTGATCGGTATCAACATCTGAAATTGCCAGTGGCATTGCATGCCCACGTAACTCGGTGATCGGCTCCATCAGTCGCCCTCCCTTCTGCTCGTACTCACCATCTCTGCGGTATACCTCTTGTTAGTCATCACCTCGGTGGTGTGATCAACCTCGACCAACGCACCCATCTCAAAGCCTCTGCTATGAATGCTGGGGGTCCACGTTCACCAACCGAACGCCTCCCCCAACGAGCCCCCTCGGCCAGGTCATCCTAGGCCAAATCATGTGGCGTACTGAATGTACCACGAATAGCGGTCGCGGCGGCAATGGCTGGCGAGACCAGATGGGTGCGCCCCCCTCGCCCCTGGCGACCCTCAAAGTTCCGATTTGAGGTCGAGGCCGCCCGTTGTCCCGGCATGAGTTGATCCGGATTCATCCCGAGACACATCGAGCACCCAGGCTCGCGCCATTCGGCCCCCGCTGCACGAAAAATAGCGTCAAGCCCCTCAACCTCTGCCTGTTCCATGACCCGTCGGGACCCAGGGACAACGAGGGTGCGTACTGAAGGGGCGACCGAACGACCTTCAAGCACCCTGGCGGCAATCCTGAGATCCTCGATCCTCGAGTTTGTGCAGGACCCAATGAACACCACATCCACTGGGATATCTCGCACCGCGGTGCCCGGGGTGAGGCCCATGTAGCGGAGCGCACGATTCGCTGCCTCTCGCTGGGGAGCGAGCGCGTAGTGGTCAGGGTCTGGGATGACGCCATCGATCTCGATCACCTGGGATGGGTTGGTACCCCAACTCACCTGCGGTCGCAGGGCCGACGCCTGAATATGGACTTCACGATCAAAAACGGCGTCGGCATCTGTAGCAAGCGAAGCCCACGCCTTTGCCGCTTCATCGAAGAGCTCCCCGGCGGGCGCAAAGTCACGACCGGCAAGGAAGGCGACGGTGGTGGCATCCGGCGCGATCATCCCTGCTCTCGCCCCGGCCTCAATGCTCATGTTGCAAACAGTCATACGGGCTTCCATCGAAAGCTTGCGAATGGCTTCACCCCGGTATTCGATCACATGCCCAATACCACCCCCGGTGCCGATCTGACCGATAATGGCGAGAATCAGATCCTTCGCAAAGGTACCTTCTGGAAGGTCTCCCTCTACTGTCACTGCCATGGTCTTCGGTCTTACCTGCGCGAGCGTCTGCGTCGCCAAGACATGCTCAACCTCCGATGTCCCGATTCCAAATGCCAGGGCACCAAAGGCACCATGGGTCGCCGTGTGTGAGTCGCCACACACGATCGTCATGCCCGGCTGCGTCAACCCCTGCTCTGGGCCGATTACGTGCACAATCCCCTGGCCCTGTGACCCCATTGGATAGTATCGGATTCCAAACTCGTCACAGTTTTTTGCCAGAACCTCGAGTTGCTTGGCACTGATGGGGTCCTCAATCGGACGATCAATGTGTTCGGTAGGTACGTTATGATCGGCTGTCGCCACGGTAAGATCAGGGCGCCGGACTCGGCGTTTGGCCATACGCAGCCCATCAAATGCCTGAGGCGATGTCACCTCATGGATGAGATGGAGGTCGATGTAGATTAGATCCGACTCCCCAGGTGCTCCCTGGTCAACCAGATGTGACTCCCACACCTTCTCAGCCAACGTCTGTGCTACTACCATCGTTCATCGCCCCCATTCTTCGGTCTGATCGAAACAGCCTGCGTACTTACTTCCATTGTTAGGCCGATCACCGTAACGTTACAATGTCGAACGAGCCCACCATCACGATGTCATCACCATGGGACCACAGCCATCATGTCACCACACACTCAATGCACACCGTCTACCAGAGCACGAACTCTTGCACCGGTCATCCTTTCACCAGTTGGATCTCTCCAATTGGATCGATGTCCGTTCGATCTACGCAGTCCGGATCGCCACTACCTCAACCTTCAAGAGTCCGCCCGGCGCTTGGTATTGCACCCAGTCTCCAACGCCTGCACCAACGAGTGCCTGCCCGAGTGGAGAGGTGGGTGAGACGACGTCAACCCCTGAGTGTCGCTCCTCAATCGACCCAAGAAAATACTCGCTGACCTCATCATCGTCCTCGTAGCGCAGCGCCACAACGAGACCAGGACGCACGGTGTCGGTTGTCGCGCCATTATCAGAGACCACGACGGCGCTCTCGAGTAGGGCTTCCAGCTGACGGATACGGGCCTCCATCTTGCCTTGTGCATCTTTAGCGGCGTGATAATCTCCGTTTTCGCTTAGATCGCCCAACGCACGAGCCGACTCAATAGCCTTGGCGATCTCAATGCGACCAGTTGTGGTCAGTTCTTGCAGCTCAGCGACCAGGGCATCGTAGGTCGCCTGAGAGATCGTAGTTTCGGTCATGCAAGACACTCTAGCGCCTTCCCTTGAGAGTCGCTGGCTACCGACAAACCTGCTTGCCCCACGGTAGCCAGACGCCCAAAATGTACGTCGATCCCACGAGTTGATCCACGATGATTTCAGATTTTGGCCAGGACAGCCTACAATGATCGGGTAACCCGCGAGCAATGGAGCTCATGGCAATGGGCGAGCGACTTCGATTGATCGCAGTGAAGATAGGGCGGTAGTGGTGCACATGGCAGGAAGGCAGTGGCGATGATGCGGAGGTGTCGATGAAACATCGTATTGCCGTCGTCGGTGGCGACGGGATCGGTCCAGAAGTCACAAACGAGGCGCTCAAGGTTGCGCGCGCCGCTGGGGCTCAGTTGGAGACCAAAGACTTCGACCTCGGGGCCGCCCACTACGAGCGCACGGGGGAGGTGCTCGACGACGCCACCTTGGCCGAACTCAGGAGTTTCGACGCCATCCTGCTCGGTGCCATCGGTCCGGCAATCGGTTCAACGACGGTTCCTTCGGGCATCCTCGAGCGTGGTCTGCTCCTCAAAATTCGTTTTGCGCTGGACCTCTACATCAACCAGCGTCCGTTTCTCACGCTCGACCCATCGATCACCACGACACACAAGCCGGTCGACATGATCGTGATCCGAGAGAACACCGAAGGTGCCTACGTTGGCGAAGGTGGTCTGCTCCGTCAAGGTACTCCCTTTGAGGTCGCCACCCAGGGGTCGGTGAACACCCGCAACGGCGTTGAACGTGCCGTGCGCTTCGCGTTCGAACTTGCCCAGTCCAGGCCCCGCAAGCTGCTCACGCTGGTTCATAAGACCAATGTATTGACCTACTCCGGTGACCTTTGGTATCGAACGTTTGCAGAGCTATCGGCGGAGTACCCAAACGTCATCACAAACTACAACCATGTCGATGCCGCCTGCATCTACTTCGTAGAGGATCCGGGGCGATATGACGTCATCGTGACCGACAATCTCTTCGGTGACATCCTTACCGACTTAGCAGCCGCCGTATCGCAAGGGATTGGCTACGCCGCCTCGGCAAACATCAACCCCGAGAGGCATGGCCCATCGCTGTTCGAACCAGTCCATGGAGCCGCTCACGACCGCGTGGGGACCGGCGAGGCCAATCCATACGCAGCGATTCGATCAGCGGCCATGATGTTAGATTTCCTAGGCGAGGCTGACGTAGCCAAGCGAATCGAGCAAGCACTTAGCGTCATGCCGCCGCCAGGGGCGAAGACAGCAGCGATAGGTGATTTCTATGGAGAAAGGGTAAGTAAATAATGCCAATACAACCGATGAAATACGTGTGGATGAATGGGTCACAAGTACCCTTTGAGGACGCCAAAGTGCATATCCTGACGCATGCCCTCCACTATGGTTACGGGGTCTTCGAAGGCATCCGAGCCTATGAAACACCCCGAGGATCAGCGGTGTTTCGCCTCACCGATCACATCAATCGCTTTTACGAGTCTGCAAAGATCCTCATGATGGAGATCCCGTATGCTCCTGCAGAGCTCATTGAAGCCACCAAGCGACTCGTCGCGGACAACGAGCATGCGTCGTGTTACATTCGACCAATCGCCTACTTGGGCTACGGGGAGATGGGGCTCAACCCACTCACTGGCACTACCGACGTCGCCATCGCCACCTGGCCATGGGGCGCCTATCTCGGTGAAGAGGGACTCGCGAAGGGAATCCGAGCCAAGATCTCCTCTTTTAAGCGCCATGATCCCAACATCATCCCACCAGCCGCCAAGACCACCGGTGGCTATATCAACTCCGCCCTCGCCAAGGCTGAAGCAATCAAGGCCGGTTATGACGAAGCGATCATGCTCTCGGGCCAGGGCTATGTCAGCGAGTGCACCGGGGAGAACATCTTCATCGTCAAAGATGATGTGCTCATCACACCATCAGATGCCTCAGGAGCGCTGGCCGGAATCACGCGTCGTACCATTACTGAGATCGCCAGCGACATGGGTATTGAGACACGTCAAGCCCAGCTCTTGCGCACCGACCTCTATCTCGCCGACGAGATGTTCATCACCGGCACCGCTGCAGAGGTCGTCCCGGTTGCCTCGGTCGATGACCGACCGATCGGAACTGGCGAACCTGGAAAGATCTCCAAAGAGCTCCAGCGCCGGTACTTCGAGATCGTGACCGGCAACGATCCGGCGTATGATCATTGGCTCGAATATACGAAAGGTTAACCTCTCTGCGCACGGTTGACATCTACGACACCACGCTACGAGACGGGTCACAACAGGAGGGAATCTCCCTTACCGTTGATGACAAGCTCCGGGTTGCCCGTCAACTCGACAGCCTCGGGGTGCACTACATTGAGGGCGGCTGGCCGGGTGCCAACCCCAAAGATGCCGCCTTCTTCGCGCGTGCAGCAACCGAGCTCAACTTGCATACCGCACGACTCGTTGCCTTTGGCTCGACTCGTCGGGCTAATGCCGACGTTGGAGGCGATCCAAACCTGCAAGCCCTGATCGAGAGCGGTGTCAACGATGTCTGCATCGTGGCCAAGGCCTGGGACTACCATGTGGTGCATGCACTAAGGACCTCACTCGAGGAGGCACTAGCAATGGTGCGCGAGTCGGTCGGCTTCCTTGTCCAACATGAGCGCAGGGTTCTCCTCGATGCCGAGCATTTTTTCGATGGCTTCAAAGACAACCCTGCCTTTGCCCTCGCTGTGCTCGAAGCCGGTGCCACGAGCGGTGCCACTACCGTCGTGCTTTGTGACACCAATGGAGGCACTCTGCCGACCGAGTTGGGGGCGATCCTCACCAAGGTCAGGGATCAAGTCGATATCGAGCTTGGCGTTCACTTTCATAACGACTCTGGGTGCGCCGTCGCCAACTCGCTGATCGCGGTCGACCATGGAGTTTCGCAGATCCAAGGATGCCTGAACGGTTACGGCGAGCGAACCGGCAACGCCAATCTCGTCCCCATCATCGCCGCACTCTCACTTAAGCAAGGCATCACCACGATTCCATCCGAAAATCTTGAGCTGCTCACCTCAACAGCCCGCCATATCGCCGAGATCACCAACCTGCCGGTCCCTCCGCAAACTCCCTATGTTGGGGCGTCAGCCTTTACTCACAAAGCTGGCCTCCATGTCAGCGCCATCGCCCGCCGCAGCGATGCCTACGAGCATGTAAACCCAAGCTTGGTTGGAAACCATACGCGCTTTGTCGTATCAGAGATGGCAGGTCGCCAGACGCTGATCATCAAGGCCGCAGAGCTTGGACTCGAGCTCACCGACGATGCAACCACATCGCTACTGCAACGGCTCAAGGATCTCGAGCATGAAGGGTACCATTTTGAGGTGGCCGATGGATCACTGGAGCTCTTGATGCGTCAAGCGCTCGGCTGGCAGCAGTCATTTTTCGCCGTCGAGTCCTATCGAGTTGCCACCGATGACTACCGCGGCGCCGAAATATTGACGGAAGCTACCGTCAAGATCCAGATCGCCAACGAACGAGTGATCGCGACCGCTGAGGGCAACGGTCCGGTGCACGCCCTCGACCAAGCACTGCGCCAAGCACTCCAGTCAACCTATCCACAGCTGACGTCCATGGGGCTCGACGACTACAAAGTACGGGTCCTCGATACCTCGCGAGGCACCGATGCCGTCGTGCGGGTACTCATCGACTTCTCCGATCCAGAGGCCCAGTGGACAACCACCGGCGTATCAACCAACATCATCGAGGCGTCGTTCTCCGCGCTTACCGAGGGCTTCGTGCTGGCGCTTTTGAAAACCAACCACACATGAAGGGAGAGGGTGATGAGTCAACCCGATATGGTCGAGCTCAACCAAGCAGAACAGGCACCGCGTTATTGGGCGGAACCGGTCAACCCCGTCGAGCTTGCGCTCGAGCGTCCGGCGGAGTTGACCGGTCGTCGGCTCACCGAGGGCCAGCTCAATGGCCGACCCGGTCCCGACCAGGGCTACGCGTTATCGCTCTATGCCGGCCTTGCTGACCGAATTCAGGCCTTAGGCAACGAGCAGCCCGCCGACATCGAGGCTGGCGTCGTCGCCTGTGCGATGGCACACGCCAGCAAGCTTGGCCGAGCGCCGATACGGGCCGATCTCGAACTCGTTCTCGAACACTTTGGCTACTTCGGCGGCGCAACCTCAGAACAGCTACGCATCCGCCAAGATCGCTTTCGAGGAGTCAGTCACAACTATCAGGCGCTACGCCGCATGGTCGCATTTACCGAGATGGAACTCACCCTCCAAGAATAACCCTTGGGCCCTTGCCCCAGGAGATGTAGTGCCACGTCCAGTTGATCATCACCGACGCCTTGTTCCGTGACCCCAGCAACGTGACGACGTGGAGGCCGAGCCAGGCAAGCCATGCAGGCGTACCACTAAGACAGATCCCGTGGCCCATCTCCGCGACAGCGGCGCGACGCCCGATCGTCGCCATGGTTCCCTTGTCTCGATACCGGAATGGATAGGTGGTCTCGCCGCGTGCGAGCGCCCCAATCTGCCGGGCTGCGTGGCGACCACCCTGAATCGCCGGCTGTGCCAGCTGGGGTAGCGCGTTGCCACTTGGATCTGAAGCGAGTGCGACATCGCCAACCGCGAAGATCGATTCAGAGCCAATGACTCTCAAATCCCCACCAACCATGAGCCGTCCTCCTCGGCCGGTAGGGAGACCCAGGCGCCCGATTACGGGCGGTACCGCCACTCCAGCAGCCCAGAGCACGAGTCCGTTCTGGATCTCGCGGCCGCTGTGCAACAAGATAACACCCGGCTCGAGCGCCTCCACGGTCTCCTCTAACAACACCGTCACCCCGCGCGTGCGCAACTCCCTGCGGGCATATTCCGAGAGGCGCTCGTCGAACGCCTCGAGGAGACGTGATTGCTGCTCGATCAGAATGACCTTTACATCATCTGGGTTGAGGCTGACGTAGTCGGTGTAGAGTGCACGGTGAGCAAGCTCTGCGATCGCACCGGCTAGCTCGACACCAGTGGCCCCTCCCCCAACCACGACGAAGGTGAGGGCACCATCACGCACGCCGTGCGCAACCGCCTGCTCGAACTGGTGAAAGACATGATTCCTGACGTCCAGTGCCTCATCAAGTGTGTAGATCGCATGCGAGTGCTCCCGAGCCCCCTGGATGCCAAAATAGTTGGCAGTAGCACCCACGCCAAGGACGAGATAGTCGTAATCCAACGTCCTGCCATCCTCGAGGACGATAAACTTTCGCTCCGCGTCGATCGACGCGAGTTCACCCTGTTCAAACTTTGTCCTGGCCATCGACCGAATCACGGTCCGGATCGGGAAGGCGATGTCTCCCGGATTCAGCCCAGCGGTTGCCACTTGATACAAGAGAGGCTGAAAAGTCGCGAAGTTATGCCGGTCCACCAGGGTCACTTCTACCGGGAGCTTCGCCAGCTCCTCGACTGCTGCGAGCCCGGCAAAACCGGCACCCACGACCACCACACGAGGGCGGCCATCCGGCGTTGACTGGCTACGGGTTACTGCTTTACGTTGTCGGATTCGTGTGGTTATCATGCTACCTCCTCATGCTTTGCAACGAGCATAGCTGGCCCCCGGACCGCCAGGGTTGGTCGTAACCGTCTCTTAATCTTGTGCTGGTCGCAACTCGAGTCGACGCGTCTGGGATGCAAGCCCGATCAGTGCCTCGGCATCGGTCACCATTACGACCGCCACACCGGCGGCAATCGCCTCCTTGATACGAACTACAACCTGAGGTGAAGGATCAAATGCAGGGGGCAGTGCGAGAACCCAAACCGGCAGCAAGCGCACCAGGAGCATCGCGAGCGAGAGTTGGAGCCGGCCCTCGCTGGTCAACTCCCGAGCTGGTGTATTTGCCCAGGCTGCAAGCCCCACCTCATCAAGCACATCTCGAAACGGCGGTACCTTCCCAAGACGCGGAGGTCCAATACGCACAGCGAGCGCCAGATGCTCCAACACCTTCAAGGACGAGATCGGTTCAAAGTCGGCGAATGCAATGGCGGAGACAGTTCGGGCCTCATGAGTGCCGGCCTTTGCGCCCACCATCCGAATCTGCGCTGCCGGTTCGAGGCCGAGAAAGGCTTTGGCGATGAGCTCAGCTGGAGCACCCACCAAGCGCGTCACGCTACCCTCGGCCAGCTTCCAGGTTCCAAGACGAAGGGTCTCTCCAGCAACAGGCATGGAGCCTTGCACCTCAAGCACGGTCTTAGGAGTCACGAATCTCCCCCCTCCACCAGCTCATCAATGAGATCCCAACGACACCCACCACGATCGAAAAACTGGTACCCGTGATGGTGTACTCAAAGAACAGCCCGTGGGCGCCAAAGGCGTTATTGAGTTGCACTAGCGGTGCCAGGGCACACCCCGCAAGGCCAACGACGAGGACACTCGTGATCCAGCGAGACATTGCCAGCGATCGATCACTCACAATCACCCGAAGCGCCACGCCAGCTCCGACGAATCCGACCCCACAGCCCAGGGCGATCACCGCTGCCGTGGCGAACCCAGCAAGAAAACTCACTCGCCATGCGATCAGGATCGCCACCCCTAGAAGCACGAACGCGGCCAGCACCGGCACCACCGAAACGCGGCGTCCATAGGATCCACGCGTCCGTGGCAAGACCCCAAGAATCCCTTCGGTACTCACCAATGGCGTTATGATCGACGTCAGCTCCCAACCCAGCCAACTGCCCAAAGCTGCCACCAACGGTCCGAGGAACAACAGGCCCTCCGAGAGTCCAATCCCCAACGGAATGATGGTCACCGCACCGAGTGCGATCCGAAGCCAAGTGCGCCGATCCGCGCGCAGCACGCTCGTCGCCCCCAACGTCAATCCCGGATACCGGAGCAACGATGTTAGCATGAACGATCGATCGAGAAAACGGCCGTCAGGCCGC
This sequence comes from Ferrimicrobium sp., assembly GCA_022690815.1. Lineage (NCBI taxonomy): Bacteria > Bacillati > Actinomycetota > Acidimicrobiia > Acidimicrobiales > Acidimicrobiaceae > Ferrimicrobium > Ferrimicrobium sp. Next base: position 33,587 of record JALCZJ010000003.1, on the reverse strand, counting down.
TTGGCTCTACCCCTCGTCGGGACCCATCGGGTCACAAGCAACAAGGCGATGCCAACGATCGCCACGATAATGGAGGCCACCAGGGCATGAGCACCCACGACCAGTCCGGAGACATCGCGCTGTAGCCCAATCCCCGAACCCGTCGCGATCAGGACGATCCATGCCAGCGTCACCACCCCGAGCGCCACATCGACGATAACCGCGATCGCGCCCATTCGGTTGAAGGCAACCAAGCCCGCCCCAACTCCGAGGCCGCCCAGGAGCCACGGACCAACGCCCGTGTGAATGAGATCCTGGTGACGCAGGGCATACCAAGCGACAGCCGCATAGACGACCGTGATACCCCCGACGAGCAGCGCCACGCTCTTTGACCATCGCGACCCCGCACTAAAGGCGACTCCAGCGAGGACGAAGGCGCACAAGCCGCCTCCAAGAGCCGCGATGGGGAGGGAGTAGACGACCCGGTCGAGGTCGCGGTCGAGGACGGCGACAAAAACCACCAGAGCGACGACCCCCCACAACGCCGGCTTGCGCCAGTCGCGCACGACGCTAGCCTCCGGAGACCTCGGTGATCTTCGACTTCGTCGACAAAAATGGCATCATCGCTCGCAGCGTCGCACCCACCTGCTCCACCGGTTGACCCTTGGCCCGTTCCCGAAGTTGATTGAAACGGGGCCGGCCGGTCGCCATCTCGTCAATGAGTTCGCGTGCGAAGCTACCATCTTGGATCTCGGCAAGAATTTGCCGCATCTCTGCCCGGGTGGCTTCGGTGACCACACGTGGACCTCGGGTGAGTCCGCCATATTCTGCAGTCTCCGAGACCGAAAACCACATCCCAGCGAGCCCGTTCTCGTAGAGGAGGTCGACGATCAACTTCATCTCATGCAAGCACTCAAAATACGCCGACTCAGGCTGATAGCCAGCCTCGACCAATGTGGTAAAGCCAGCGATGATCAGCTCGCTCAGACCTCCGCAGAGAACCACCTGTTCTCCGAAGAGATCGGTCTCCGTCTCCTCAGCAAAAGTGGTATCCAAGACACCGGCCTTGGTCGAACCAATGCCCCAGGCATACGAGAGCGCAAGCTGATGACCAGTACCTTGGGGGTCGTTGGCCACTGCGATCAAGGATGGGACCCCACCGCCCTCCTCGTAGGTTCGGCGAACGAGATGTCCAGGACCCTTCGGGGCCACCATGATCACCGTCACATCCTCGGGTGGGACGATTTCTTGGTAGCGAATGTTAAACCCATGAGCGAAACCCAAGGTCTGACCCGGGCGAAGATGGGGAGCAACCTCGTCGTCATAGATCTGCTTTTGCACCGTGTCAGGAGCGAGAAACATGATCAGGTCCGCCCAGGCCACCGCCTCAGGCACCGACAAAACCTCGAGTCCGCTCGCCCAGGCCTTCTGTCCTGAGGCCGAGCCAGGCCGAAGTGCAACCCGCACCTGGACACCCGAATCGGAGAGGTTGAGTGCATGGGCATGCCCCTGTGAACCATAGCCGATGATAGCGACACGAGTGTTGCTAATGATCGATGAGTCAGCGTCCTTATCGTAATACATGTGAGCCATTTATGAAATTCATCCCTTCTTCGGTCTTCGCGTTGGTTTTGGCAGCTTGCTCAGTGCAATCCTACCGGTTCGTTGCAGCTCGATCAGGCCGAATTCGGCCAGGAAGGCTTCAACATCATCGAGCTTCTCTGGCGAGAGTGCGAACACGACGGTCAGCCGATCAAGCGAAACGTCGATAATCTCACCATGAAAGATCTCGACGAGCTCCATCACCTTTGCGCGTGCACCGGCCTCGGCGTTGATGGTTGCGAGCATGCACTCATACTCCAAGGCATCCGCTGGATCGATCTCGGTGATCTTGATCACATTGATCAACTTATGCAGCTGCTTGGTGATCTGCTCGAGTGGAACGGTCTCCACGTCCACGACGATCGTCAACCGCGAGAAGCGCTCGTCGTCCGTCGGGGCCACCGCCAACGAATAGATGTTATAGCCACGACGAGAGAACAGCAGCGAGACGCGGGCCAACACGCCGGCTCGATTCTCCACCAAGACGCTCAAGATATGATGACGCCCACCGGTGTGAGGGCGGATCGAGCCAATCGGCACGAGATTGGAGGAACGTTCGGCCATCATCGCCCCTTGAGCTGATGGGGCGGCAACACAATGTCATCGTTGGGCGCCCCAGCCGGCACCATTGGGTACACCTTCTCGAAGGTGTCCACCCGAAAATCAATGACTACCGGTCGATCATCGATCTGGTTGGCCTTTTCAATCACCGGATCGACATCACTGACCTGATCGACTCGAAAGCCCACCGCACCCATCGCCTCTGCCCATTTAACGTAATCGGGCAGGTCCGGCGAGAGGAACACCTCCGAATAGCGCTCCTCGTAGAACATCTCTTGCCACTGGCGGACCATGCCAAGGTAACCATTGTTGAGAATGGCAACCTTGATCGGGATACGCTCTGCAGTGGCAGTCACGAGCTCTTGGGCAGTCATCTGGAAGCAACCATCGCCATCGATAGCCCATACCGTACTCCGTGGACGACCAGCCTTGGCGCCGATCGCCGCCGGGACCGCGAAACCCATGGTGCCCAGCCCGCCTGAGTTGATCCAGGTGTTTGGGGACTCGAAGCGAAAGTATTGGGATGCCCACATCTGATGTTGACCAACCCCTGAAACGGCGATCGTATCCGGAGGTGCAAGCGCCGAAAGACGCTCTACCACGTATTGCGGCTTGATCGGGGCTCCAGGCAACGGCGGCTCATACGAGTATGGATACTGCTCGCGCCAAGCGTCGAGCTGGGCCAACCACCCTGAGAGGTCACGACCTTGGGCCGGTAGATGCCGAACGATCTCGGGAATCACGGACTTGACATCACCCACGATCGGCACATCGGGTCGACGGACCTTGCCTAACTCGGCGGGGTCGATATCGACATGGATGATCCGCGCCTTGGCAGCGAAGGCATCGACCTTCCCCGTCACCCGATCATCGAACCTCGCCCCAAGGGCAATCACCAAATCCGATTGCTGGAGCGCGGTCACGGCAGTGAAGTTCCCATGCATGCCTGGCATCCCCAAGCAGAGCGGGTTCGAGTCGGGCAGCACCCCGCGAGCCATGAGGGTCGTGACCACGGGAATGCCCGTCCGCTCGACAAGCGCGCCAAGCTCTGGCGCGGCACCGGCGCGGATGAGCCCCCCTCCTGCGTAGATGACCGGTCGCGACGCGCTCGCGATCATAGCTGCTGCCTGCTCGATCATCTTGGGATGGCCCTTGACGGTCGGCTGATATCCGGGGAGATCGAGTCGACGTGGCCAGTACCACTCCATCGTGTCGTTGGCGACATCCTTTGGAAAATCGACCACGACCGGCCCCGGCCGTCCCGTCGTTGCGACGTGGAACGCCTCCGCGATCACGCGAGGGATATCTCGAGCCTGGGTGATCAACCAGTTGTGTTTGGTCACCGACATGGTGATACCGGTCGTATCGGTCTCTTGAAAGGCGTCAGTCCCGATCGACGTCGTTGCGACCTGCCCGGTGATCACCACGATGGGGATGGAGTCCACATACGCGTCCGCCACCGCTGTCACGATGTTGGTCGCCGCTGGTCCGCTCGTGACGATCGCAACCCCAGGCCGTCCGGTCGCTTGCGCAAAGCCTTCGGCGGCGTGACCCGCACCCTGCTCATGACGGACAAGGATATGACGGATTGGGGATTCGAGCAGCGGGTCATACACCGGTAGAATCGCTCCACCAGGGAGACCAAAAACCGTCTCGACTCCCTGCATCTCCAGGGACTTGATCAGCGCTTGCGCTCCCGTCAATCTCATCATCGCCTCCTTCATCGTCAACGATGCGCCTGTGGCTTCTTCTAGGGATCACCATCTCTCATATGCGTAGATACGAAAAGACCTCCCGGTATGGGAGGTCTTGGGCACGACGCAACGAAGAGCCGTGCCCTAACGAAGGAGTACCACCAGCGCGCGTCGAATGATCATGGGTGCCAGCATAGCCAGCACGCGGCGCTATCCGCCAGTTACGGCACCGATTTCTGCTCCTTTCACGAGCAACGCATACTTGCCCAATGCCCCTTCGGTGTATCGGGGTGGGGCAGACACAAAGGTCTCTCGACGCTTCGAGAGCTCCTCGTCGTCGACAAGGAGTTCGATCGAATGGGTCGGCACATCGATGACGATACGATCCCCATCACGCACGAGGCCGATCGGTCCCCCGTCAGCCGCCTCTGGGGCGACATGCCCAATGCAAAACCCATGGGTTCCCCCGGAGAAGCGTCCATCGGTGATGAGCGCCGCGTCATGGCCCCGTCCAGCACCCTTCATCGCGCCGGTCACTGCCAGCATCTCACGCATCCCTGGACCGCCCTTGGGTCCTTCGTAACGGATAATCACCACATCACCGGCCTCGATGGTGCCGGCGAAAATCGCATCGAGTGCCGCCTCTTCCCGATCGAAGACGCGAGCCTTGCCATCAAAGTGCTCTTGGTCGAGACCGGCAACCTTCACGACCGAGCCCGCCGGCGCCAACGACCCCCTCAGAATAGCGATACCTCCAACCGCGTGCAGCGGCTGATCGAGGTGATGCACCACCTCCCCATCGGGTCGTGGCGGATCGTAGATGGCGAGCTCCTCAGCCATAGTCCGTCCAGTAACCGTGAGGCAGTCACCGTGCAAAAGTCCCGCCTCAAGTAGCTCGCCGAGAACGACTGGAATGCCGCCGATGCGATCGAGATCGGTCATGTGATACTTACCATGTGGCTTCGTATCAGCCAGGTGAGGCACCCGCGCAGCGACACGGTTAAAGTCATCGAGGGTTAACTCCACCTTGGCCTCGTAGGCGATCGCGAGCAGGTGGAGAACAGCATTGGTCGACCCCCCGAGGGCCATGACGGCGGCGATGGCATTTTCGAACGCCTCCTTGGTCAGGATCTGTCGTGGCCTAATGTCTTGGGCTAAGAGGTTCATCACTGTTCGACCGGCATCGAACGCGATATCCTCGCGACGTCGATCGACCGCCGGCGCCGAGGCTGAGCCGATTTGGGCCAGCCCGAGTGCTTCCGCCACGGAAGCCATGGTATTCGCCGTATACATGCCGGCACATGAACCCTTGGTCGGGCAGGCATTACGTTCGATATCCAGTAGACGCTGGTCGTCAATGGTTCCAGCTCCATGGGCCCCGACCGCTTCGAAGACACTCACAAGATCGAGCGTCTCCCCATGTAGGCGCCCCGGGAGGATGGTCCCTCCATAGACAAACACCGACGGAAGGTTGAGGCGAGCAGCGGCCATCATCATCCCCGGCAGCGACTTGTCACAGCCGGCGAGGGTTACCATAGCGTCGAATCGTTCGGCGTGCATCATGAGCTCCACCGAGTCGGCGATGACCTCGCGAGACACCAGTGAAGAGTGCATACCTTCATGCCCCATGGAGATGCCATCCGAGACGGCGATGGTGCCAAACTCCAAGGGAACCCCGCCAGCCGCGCGCACGCCGGCTTTGGCACGTTGTGCCAGATCTGAAAGTACGAGATTGCATGGGGTCACCTCGTTCCACGATGATGCGATGCCAATCTGTGGTTTGGCAAAGTCCTCGTCGTTGAGTCCGACCGCTCGCAACATCGCTCGCGCCGGAGCGCGGCGCACCCCCTCGGTAACCTCTTGACTTCGAATCCTGATTGATCGTGTCTCGCTCATGCCACCCTCTCCCCGCAATACCGCATTCGTTGATTGCCCAATTACCGCTGTTTGATTGCCGCTGTTGGCCTCGTTGCCTCGCGTCAACACTCAGTACAACGCCTCGATCATCCTCTTCTGAATTGACGCTGGTCAGCCGTCGCACTAGTGTCACTGTAGCCTTACTCACAAGCTTCCCTGGCCACTCAGCCCTGCACCCAAGCTCATACCCATCGATACGACGCTGCGCTCATCGGTTTGAGCACTGGCTGGCAACGCGAGGCCTGAGCGTCCTCAAGATTCGTCGCTGTGCGCCTCTTCACGCAAGGCGACTAGCGCATTGCGAGCGTCTGCCCCCGAAATCTGTCGTCCGTGTTGACGCATCACCTGGCCGAGCAAAAACCCAGCAACCTTCTCATCACCGTCACAATAACGAGCCCATTCTTCGGGGCAAGAGTTGACGACCTCAGCAACCATTGCTTGAATAGCCAGGGCATCGTTGGCGGTGAATCCAAGCTTGACGACGAGGTCACCGATCGGCTTTGCGTCGTCATTGGCCTCCCGGAGCAGGATCTTGACCTGCGATGCCCCGAGGGTCCCCTGATCTTCAAGGCCAAGAATCTCGACAAAGCGCTCCGGGCTCAACGCATCGATCTCGGCCAACAACGCGGTGAGCTCGTTGGCACAACGGGCAACCGCTCGGCTCGGCGTGATGCCAGCATCAAGGGCCGCCCGAAGGTAGGGCCAACACGCATCGGCGATCACCGTTTCACGAAGGTCACTTCGAAGGTCGGGAACCAACGCGTACAGTTGCGCGCGCCGAGCGCTCAACAGCTCGGGCAGCTGTGACCTGCGCTCCTCGATCAGTGATGGATCCGGTGCAACCGGGGGGAGATCAGGCTCGGGAAAGTAACGATAGTCGTTCGCCTCCTCCTTGATGCGTAAGGCTCCGGTCACCGAGCGAGCCTCGTCCCAAAACCGCGTCTGCTGCAGCATCGTCTCGCCATCTTCGTAGAGCTGCACCTGCCGCCGCCCCTCGTACTCCAACGCACGCGTCAGTGAACGGAGAGAGTTGAGGTTCTTGATCTCAACCCGAGTTCTGAAGGTGGTCTCGCCGATGGGGCGCACCGACACGTTGGCATCGACACGCAAGGAACCCTCCTCCATTCGTCCGTCGCTGGCGCCGACGGCGACAAGAATGGATCTCAGCTCGCCGACGTACTCCTTCGCCTCCTCAGGGTCACGGATATCAGGGGCGGAGACGATCTCGAGGAGTGGAACGCCCGAACGGTTGTAGTCGATGAGCGAATACTCAGCGGACTCGATCCGTCCATGTCCCCCTCGATGCACCAGCTTGCCAGTGTCCTCCTCGAGATGGGCGCGCTCGATACCGATCACCGCGCCTGATGGCAGCTCGAGCCGACCGTGAGCGTTGATTGGCACGTCATACTGGGAGATCTGAAAATCCTTGGGCATGTCAGGGTAGAAGTAGTTCTTGCGATGGAACTGACTCCGCTGGATCGTCGCATCGAGTGCGAGTCCGACGCGGATCGCAAAGTCGACCGCTTGGGCGTTCATGACCGGAAGGCTCCCTGGAAGCCCTAAACACACTGGGCAAATCGAGGTGTTTGGCTCCTCCCCAAAAGCATTCGGACAGCCACAAAAAAGCTTGGTCACCGTCTTGAGTTCCGTGTGGACCTCAAGACCAATCACGTACTCCCAACCTTTGGCTGGTCCGGCGATAGTTCGTGAACTCAACGCAGTCCCTCCTCGATCACAGAGGCCGCCCGGAACAACAACGGCTCCGACAGCGCAGGGCCAAGCAGCTGCACTCCAATGGGCAACCCATCATCATCGGTCCTCGCCGGGACCGAGATCGCAGGATCGCCCGAAAGGTTGGACGGTATGGTGCACACGTCCGAACGATACATTTCAACGGGATCATCCGAGCGTTCACCGATGCGAAAAGCCGTCGTCGGCGACGTCGGCGCAATCAGCAAATCAAAGGAGGTATATGCACGAGAAAACGCCGCGCGCACCAGGGTTCGAACCCGTTGGGCCGTGACGTAGAAGGCGTCGTAATACCCAGCTGAGAGCGCATAGGTACCGAGCATGATACGTCGCTTCACCTCGGGCCCGAAACCCTTTGTCCGCGTCGCAATCATCATCTCCTCCACCGTCGCTCCGGGCTCGCGCAGCCCATAACGCACTCCGTCATAACGCGCTAGATTCGACGAAGCCTCCGCTGGGGCCACGACATAATAGGCTGCAAGCCCGAACTCGAGCTCCTCGAGGGTGACCTCATCGACCGTAGCACCCGCCTTGACCAGTGTCGCGATCGCATCATTGACGCCAGTTTTCACCTGGGGGCTCGCGGTGGCCAAGAGGTTCGTGACAAGACCAACGCGCAGACCCTGGACACCTGCGCCGAGCACATCCACCAGTCGTGGCGACCCCTCCTGCAACGAAGTCGCGTCCCGTGGATCATGGCCCATAATACATTCAGCCACGATGGCTGCATCCTCGACCGTTCCAGCGAGGGGGCCGATCTGATCGAGCGAGGAAGCGAACGCCAAAAGACCGTAGCGCGAGACTCGTCCATAGGTCGGTTTGAAACCCACAACGCCAGTGAGCGCTGCTGGCTGACGAATCGAACCACCGGTGTCTGAGCCGAGCGCAACGAGGGCCATCCTGCTCGCTACGGCAGCGGCTGATCCTCCCGAGGAGCCGCCCGGAACCCGCTCAAGGTCATAGGGGTTGTGTGTAATCTTGTAGGCAGAGTTCTCAGTTGACGAGCCCATTGCAAACTCATCAAGGTTGGTTTTACCAAGCATGATGCCGTCATCTCGACGCAAGCGCTCGACGACAGTGGCGTCATAGGGAGGCACCCACCCCTCTAGGATCTTGGAGGCCGCCGTGGTCGGGAGGGCCATGGTGCAAAGATTGTCTTTGAGCGCAATTGGCACACCCGCAAGGCGTCCAAGCTTTTCACCACGCGCCCTGCGCCCATCTTGTTGACGTGCAACCTCTTTGGCGCTCTCAAGATCCAACGCCAGAAAGGCCCCAACCTCCGGCTCTTGAATTGCTATCTGCTCCTCATAGGCTCCGAGGACCTCGACAGTGGAAACCTGCCGGTCATCGAGGCGACGCTGCAGCTCAGCGATCCCCCAGTCCAATATCTCATCGTTCACGGCGCCTCCAGAATCCGAGGGACTCGAAAGTACTCATCCTCGGCGCTGGGAGCGGTATCGAGAACCGAGGCCCGCTCAAGACCAGGTGCAACACGATCTTCGCGCAACAAGTTCACCGTCTCCAACGGGTGATCCATCGGCGGATAACCCGAGAGGTCTTCGGCATTCATAACCGCAATCACCTCAAGAATCCGCGACAACGACCCTTGATATGCTTCGATTTCGTTGTCGCTGAGCCTGAGACGAGCGAGGTGTGCAATGTGGGCAACATCCGCTTGATCGATCCGATATGTCATGCTCCAGAGCCTAGACCTCGCGTCAAGGATCCCTGCCCCGAGGAGCTATCCAGCCACGATGGCGGTCCTACGTGGTGATCGCCTTCATGAGTGCCGACATTGGATCGTCCTCGGAGCGACCGGCGAAGACCTGCGTCAGTCCAAGCAGCTTGGTCATATCCCCAGTCACCAGGATCTTGCCAGCAATGAATGACTCGATGGCTCGCTGCGGGTTGAACTCGACAAAGAGCGCCTTGGCGGTCTCGTAATCAAGCGACACGGTGAGATCCGGGTCATCAAGCTCACCCAAGTCAAGCGCGACAACGCCTGAGGAGGTATCAAGAAAGGCCTTCAATGGCTCATCCTGGAACGGACAACCCGAGATAATCTGGTTCATCCGCAGCGCGACATCCACCCGCAACGGCTCGATGTTCAATCGTTCGGTGATCGTGCGGAACTCTTCAAGCCAAGCCGGGCTCAAAAACTCGTAGCGGCTCAACCCCTCAACCATCGACATGTCAAACTCTGTCATCGGCATAACCGCCCTTCTTTATTCTCATTGTAGAAGCTACGAACTATCAAAAACATTCCAAGGGACCTGTTAGGGGATGACCAGCAGGTTAATCGTAGCTCCATACAGCACACTCTGACCGGCCCCAGGACTCTGGTACTGGACGATCGCTCCACCAAAAGGTGCCGACACCGTGCCGATTGTAAAGCCCTGGCCTTGTAGCGTCGACTCCGCTGTGTTGAGAGCATCGCCAACAACGTTAGGAACCTGCACATAATGGGGACCCAACGACTCGACGATGGTGACACTAGACCCAACGGAACGTACCGTCCCCGAACTCACCGATTGCGAGATCACATCACCACTTGCCACCGAGTTCGAGTACTGCTTTTGCACGCTGTAGACAAAACCTTGATTTGTCAGATCACCCTCAGCTGCTGCGAGTGAAGCTCCGACGACATTGGGTACCGGGCGAGGCGCCGGCCCTTTTGAGACAACGAACTTGACGACCGAACGATAGGCCACCTTCTCGTTGACCGGACTCTCTTGCATAACGACACCCGCTGGAACATCCGGCGAATACTCATACGTTGGGTCCACCTGAAAACCCTGTGCAGTGAGCGCTTGTTTTGCCCTGGAGAACTGTGCCGATTGAAACGAAGCGACATAGACCGGTGCGTGACCTTTGGAGACGAACAGCACCACGGTGTTGTCTGGGTGGACATTGGCCCCACTCTTGGGGTTTGAACCAATCACATGACCGCTTGGCACCGCCGACGAGTACCGTTGATCGAGGGTAACGTGGGTAATCCCCTCAGCACGAAGTCGCTGTGACGCGGTCGCCGCAGTCAAGTTCGCGACGTTATCCATCTTGACCTCGCGTAGATGTTGGTACAGAACCGCAACGCCAAGTGCCGCCGCCACCAGAATCGGCAACAGGAAAAACAACAGCCACCAGGGTTGCCGACTCCCCACCTCCTCAGAATCGCCAATCGCGGGAATCGCCGGCTTGGCGACCGCAAGTGCCGAGGTGCGATCATCGCGTTCTCGATCGTCGACAGGTACCATGGCGGTCTCGGGCACCATAACGCCTACTCCAAAGTGTTGGGTTACGTCGGCCGCGAGGGTACTCCCATCGGCGAGCCACTGCAGGCTATCATCCATCACCATCTCTGGTGTGGCGTCAGCAGGCGCCGCCTGTCCAACAAACAGCGGTCCTGGATTTGTCAGATCGCGCGCGAAGGCATTGAGGGTACGCTCAACCTCGGCTGCACTCGGGCGCTCATCGGGATCGCGATTGAGCATCGCAACCACCGAACACGCCACCGGATCCTCCGGCCGTGGGTTGATCACAGGGTCGCGCAACCGAGCGAAGGCGAGCGCGAGCTGCGTGTCGCCCTGGAATGGAATGGCCCCGAACAGCGCCTCGTAAAGTACAAGCCCGAGAGCGTAAACGTCACTGCCTGGCACCGAGCGCTTGCCCTCAACCTGTTCAGGCGCCATGTATCGGGGAGTTCCAATGATTCCTCCACCCGTCTCGGTAACCGTCGTCTCCGAAAGGGCTCGCACGAGGCCGAAGTCAGCAATACGAACACGGCCCCCGTCGTCAAAGAGTAGGTTCGCAGGTTTGATATCTCGATGGAGGAAGTTACGGTTATGCGAGTATGCCAGCGCTGACGCGGTCGCCGCACCAATCTGGACCACCTGTGACGTAGAGAGCGTGGTACCGCGGGCATACAGCTCACGAAGCGAGCCATTGGAGAGATACTCCATCACGAGGTACGGTTCGCCCTCATCAGAGCCCCAATCGAACACCTTCATGATGTTCGGGTGATTCAGTTGGGCCGCCGCTTGGGCCTCATCGCGAAACCTTCGCAAGAACATCGGATCGTCGGACAATCCTCGCAGCAACAGTTTGATGGCGACGGGGCGACCAAGGCGGTCATCGAGAGCGCGATAGACGACGCCTGCACCACCCGACCCTCGCCGAGCCACAACGCGATACCGATTACTTAGGACCCGGCCAATATTCTCGTCCGCACCCGTAGCCAGCTCGTTACCTACCTTATGATTACCGCCCGACCAGGCGGTGAGCTTGTCAGAATCAGCTACAGCCTACACTGACCGGTTCTCAAACATCCACCAGTTCATCGGTTGCCCAGGGGACTCCTATCAGCAAGGCGATAACGTTGGGTTCTCTGGGAGGAGCACCCAGGCAGGCGACACGGTTGGAGACGCTCGGTGAGGCCGCCGAGGAGCTGTCAAAACCCTAGCCTGTGCCCACGTAGCCACATGGCATCCGCCCAACTAGCTCTGGCATCTGCCCAATCAGCAGGGCACCAACGTCATGGTGGCCCACCCCCCAACGCTACCCCTCTATGGCCATGCGCTCGGGCGACCCAGAAGACATCAGGGGCAGTATTGCCGACACGCTGATGGTCGATTGCCAGCGTCACAGCGATAGAGAAGGTGGACCTTGAGCGAACACGCGACAACAACCACCCGGTTGTCAACGCAAACAATCCTGGCTCCATGGATCCATCAACGGCGTCTTAACAGTTGGGACGCCGTAGCATACGCTGGTCCTCGATGACGTCTTACGAACAATATCCAAAGCTAACCACCATCCAAGGGTGCCCCCATCACCCAAGCCAGGTCGGCGCTTGCTGGTCAGAAGCCTCCTTGTCCTACACGCTCAACCAGGTTGTCGATGCCGATCACCGCGACACCAAGCTCACTCGCCTTCGCGAGCTTAGAGCCAGCACGCTCACCAGCGACCAGATAATCGGTCTTCTTTGAAACGGCCTCGGCAACTCTTCCGCCGTGAGCGACAATGAGCTGGCGAATTTCGTCACGTGAGTAGCCAACAAAACTCCCGGTGATCACGAAGCTCAATCCGCTCAGTCGATCGGAGACCTCCCGCTTTGGGGATGCCCCCACCACGCCAGCGTTGATCAAACCCGCCAACACCACCGATCCATAGGGATCGTCACGAAAACCCACGACGGACCCCGCCACCGTCTCGCCAACACCATCGAGAGTAACGAGCTCATCCACCGTCACCGTCAAGAGGTCAGACAACGAGTTCATCGCGGTGCCGATCACCTCAGCCACGTGCAGTCCGACGTTATCAATCGCGAGTCCAAACAAGACTCGAGGGAGCTCTCGCTCCCTCGAGGCAGCGATACCCCCTAGGAGGCGATCGATCATCTTCTGACCAACGCCAGGGAGCTGACGTAACTCATCAGGACCAAGACGATAGAGGTCCGATGGAAGACGCACAAGCCCCTGTTCAATAAGTTGACGAGACCGCATCTCTCCAAGACCGTCGATATCTAAAGCATCCCGTGAGCCAAAGTGACTCAATCGTTGAACCAACTGTTCTGGGCAGAATCGGTTCGGGCACCGAAAATCGGCCTCCCCAACGATTCGCACGAGCGCCTCGCCACAACTTGGGCACGTTGTCGGGAACTGATAACGCGCCAGCTCACCAACTCTCGCCGCGAGAACCGGCCCCACCACCTCGGGGATAATCTCACCGGCTTTACGTACCACCACCAAGTCGCCGACCCGCACGTCTTTGCGTTCGATCTGCTCACTGTTGTGTAGCGTTGCCCGGGTCACCGTCGAGCCAGCAACGACAACTGGCTCAAGCTCGGCAAAGGGTGTAATCTTCCCGGTCTTGCCGACGGAGATCTCGATGGCCACAAGCTTTGTCACCTGCTCTTCCGGTGCGAATTTGTAGGCGATCAACCATCGTGGGGCTCGTGTCGTAACCCCGGCACGACGACGCTCTTGGAGGCTATTAACCTTGATAACCACACCGTCGGTCTCGTAATCGAGGGTTGCACGTATCTGGTTTAGCTCGTTGATCCGCTCGATGAGCTGCTCGGCAGCCACTGACTGGGCGTGGGGTTCTATCGCGAATCCCAGCGACGCCAGATAGGCAAGGGATTGCTCATGCGTTGGAGCTAGCACCGGAGACTCGAGCTGATAGGCGAAGAAGGCGAGCCCACGCATGGCCGTCACGCGAGGATCCTTCTGTCGAAGGCTCCCTGCCGCCGCATTACGTGGATTCGCAAACGGAGTTTTGATGGCTGGGTCCCGATTCAAGGCAGCAAACGCCGACCTGGGCAGATAGATTTCGCCCCGCACCTCAAGGGGCCCCTCAAAGGCGATCCTCTTTGGAACGGCACCAACGGTATAAACGTTGGCCGTCACATCCTCGCCCACCCTGCCATCACCACGAGTTGCCGCCTGCAGGAGTACACCGTGGTCGTAGCGCAAACTCAACGCCAGGCCGTCGATCTTGAGTTCGGCGAACAGATCAGGCACCGTCTGGAGCAATCGCCCAAGACGCTCGACCCACGCCATGAGTTCGTCGGTGTCGAACACGTTGTCGATGCTCAGCATCGGCTCGATGTGGGTAACAGCCGCAAAAAGACCTGACGGCGGAGCTCCGACACGCTGGGTTGGGGAGCTATCGGTGATGCGAGCTGGATTAGCGTCTTCCAAAGCGACCAACTCACGGTAGAGCACGTCGTACTCCGCATCCGTCAAAACAGGAGCGTCAAGCACGTAGTAGGCATAGCTTGCCCGATCAAGCAGCTCGCGCAGATCGTCGATCCGGTCACCCACAACCAACTCCCGCCTGATCGACACTGGCATGTTCGTTGCTGGATCGTTCGATAATGCGTTGGTCGATACTGGTCACGGGCATCGCCACCATCGCGGATGCGATGACCAGATCCTCTCGATAGAGTGCTACCGTCTGACCCGGTGCAATCCTACGAGTCGGCGTCTCGAATTCGAGTTCGTCCGCGTACAAGGTCGCTGGGTTTGTTGCTCCATGGGCGCTTCCCTGAAGCTGACCTACCTTTGGCCAACCGTCGCCAACATAATCGATTGTTGTGGTCACCGGCAAGCGATCGATCGTCAACTGATCAAGCGTGCCGACTTCAATAGTGCGCGTCTTGGGATCCTTGGCCAACACGTAGCGGCGCATCCCGTCACCAAGGCCGCCAATTCTGCGGCGCTGCCCTACGGTCACACCCTCAAAGGAGCTCGTGTCATCATATTCCTCACCGGTCACTCGGTCGATGACCCTGGTGGCATGCAAGGTGCCTCGTGATGCAAGAAAGCTCTCCTTACCTTCACGGCGCGAGATGAAGCAAACCTCGAGGGAATCAGGCTTGGCGGCCGTACGAAGGCCTAGATCAGCGGCGATGGCGCGCACCCTGTCCTTAGTCATGTCGCCCACTGGGAACATCAGCGATGGAATCGAGTCCTTTGGGACCACCGACAGCACATAGGACTGATCCTTCGCCACGTCCACGCCCCGTCTGATCAACGGGACGCCGTTGAATCGACCGACTCTCGCATGGTGGCCAGTGGCGAGGTAATCGAACCCGAGCGTGCTCGCACGTTCACAAAGGGCATCGAACTTGATGCTGCGGTTGCATTCAATGCACGGGTTGGGCGTCGCGCCCCCAAGGTACCCTCTGACATAGGGGTTGACGACCGAGGCATCGAACTCCTCGGTGAAGTTAAAGACCAGGTGCTTGATACCGAGCTGGTGCGCCACAAAACGCGCATCTTCAACGTCGGCGACCGAACAGCAACCCGAATCTGATGCACCTCCCCAAAGCTTGAGGGTGACACCGACCACCTCGTGACCCTGATCAAGCGCCAGCGCAGCCGCCACCGATGAGTCAACCCCTCCGGACATTGCGACCAGCACCTTAGCCATGCAACACCTCCAGAGCGCGCGCCGGGTAATCGGTCACGATCGTATCAAAACCCATGGTCTGCATACGGCGAAGATCCTCCTCCTCGTTGACGGTCCACACCCAAACGCTCAGGCGCTGTCGGTGCGCCCACTGGACAAGCTCTGGGGTGAGATATTGCGCTCCCATCAACTTCATCGGAAGTGAAAGGACGCGATAGTCAGGCTCAGAAGTTGCGTCATTATGAAAGTCCTGATACCACTTGATCGACTCACGAGATGAGGCCGTCGTCGCGACCATAGGGAACAGGGATCGGAATCGCTGCAGCGGCGGGTCCAAGAACGAGGCGACGATCGCTCGATGGGTGGCATGGTAGTCCTCGAGGAGCCGGCCAAGTTGAGCCTCCACCCACGAGTCTTGACCCAGGTCTTCCTTGATGTCGATAGATATGTTGACCTCTTGAGCCACCGCCAGCACCTCGGCAAGCGTGGCGATCCCCACTGGCTCAGGCGCGGCCCCTGCGCTCAGATCGACCTCCTGGCGGAGCTGGTCGATCGAATAGTCGTGGATCCAACCGCTGACGTTGGTGCTAGGGTCGAGCCGGTCATCATGAAATACGACGAGCTCACCATCGGCTGTTGGATGGACATCGAGCTCGAGGTCGACGTGGAGATCGACCGCAGCGCGTCGAAACGCCTCCAGCGACGAGGCAACCGCCTCACCCATCCCCCCACGATGTGCTGCAATCCTTACATCATGAACGTCAATCACTTCGGTCATGTCCATCTTCCTCGAGCGACTAGAATCGTGGGCGAATGCTCGATCATCTCTTTCTTCGCTTCATAGCTTCGCTCAAAACCTCCCTCAGCTCCTCGATGCTTGAGCGAGCAGGACTGGAGGAGCAGCTTCACAACGACATGATGCTCGGAGATTTGACCTTCGAGACCTCCTACAGCCTACCGGGAGAGGCCTCTCCACCTCACGTGCGGGCAGACTTGACCGTCGAGTGGCCGACATGGAGTCAGGGATCGTATCGCAGCTGGTCAATCGGTGACGGGATCGAAGATCCCATCGAGATCGTCATCGAAGTGGCGCTTCGGTTTACCGGGCTCCAAGAACTACCAATGACACCCCAACAGCTGGTCAATCACCTGCCACGCCACTCAGCGCAGACGATTTTAAACGCCCCTATGGAGCTCCAGCGAGTGACGGTCGAGACGAGCTATGACATTACCACTGAGGAATCAGAGCTCAGTGCGGAGGTCGTGTACGAGACGACCTGTACATTTGACGAGCAGGTCATCGAAGACGAAGATCGGGTCCTTGAAGCAATCAACCAGCTCACCGGGTGGATCTCCTCGGTTCTCGTGCAGGCGAGCGATATCCCGTTGACCTATCTTCAGCTGTGAACCGGCTCTTGGCTGTGAACCAACCAGGCCACACGGTGACTACGAATACCGATCAGGCCGGTTTAGACTTGACGTTAATGCAAGGCAATCGGAGGTAACTTGACGTGAGACCGATACCAATTGATTTCCACATCGGGCCACTCGTTCTCCACACCTATGGATTTGGGCTTGGGATCACCTTCTGGTTCGCCTACTGGTATCTCAGCCGACGCTTTCACCGTTATGGACTCTCAACGACCTGGCTCGAGAAATCTTTTCTTTGGATCATCGTTATGGCAGTCGTCGGTGCGCGGGCCGTTCACTGCATCGCGAACATCAGCTACTACATCGCACATCCGATCCTTGTTTTCGCAGTCTGGCAAGGGGGCCTCTCGTCCTACGGAGGTATTGCTGGCGGTCTGATCGTAGCGCTGTGGGCACTCCACAAATACAATCCAGAGATCTCCTTCCGAACGGCGGCCGATGTCACCGCACCCGTGCTGTTGGCGGCGTGGGCGATGGGTCGGCTACTAGGTCCACAACTCATGTACGCCGGTGGTGGCCATCCCACCACCGCTTGGTACGGCATGAAGTACGCTGGCGAGGTGGGATACCGTATCCCAGTACCGATCTTCCAGTCGCTCGAGACCATCGTGACCTATCTCATCGTGCTCCAGCTCGCCCGGCTCTACCCAACGTGGAAGATGCCTGCACTTTCGGTTGCCGCTTCCGCCTACGGGATCTGGTCGATCGGTCGCTTTTTCGACGAATATCTCTGGCTGGCGGTCCCCCGTGTCTGGGACGCCGTTGAGGTCTTCGCCCTCATCAGCCTCGGGGCCTCCATCATCGTGATGTTCATCCTTTTCAGGAGACGGGGCCGTGACGCTGCTATCGTCATCGCCCCCGAGCCGCTTGCCGCTGCCGATACGCATGGCTGACACAACGGCCCTCCTCACCGATCGTTACGAACTCACCATGCTTGAGGCTGCGCTCCAGAGCGGGATCGCCTCGCGACGTGCGACCTTCGAGATCTTCGGACGAGGACTTGGCGACCGAGGCTACGGAGTGATCGCTGGCTCAGCAAGACTCGCGACCCTCCTGGATCGCTTCAGATTCCAAGCGATGGAACTCGACTACCTTGAACGCAACTCGATCTGCTCCAGGGAGACCATAGATTATCTCACTAATTTTCGATTCTCCGGATCGATTTTCGCTTACCCCGATGGTGAGGTCTATTTTCCCTTCTCGCCGGTGCTGCGCGTCGAGGCAAGCTTTGGCGAGGGGCTCATCCTCGAGACGCTCCTGCTCTCGGTCCTCAACTTCGATTCGGCCATCGCCACCGCTGCCTCCAGGATGACGCTCGCAGCCCAAGGTCGAGCACTCATCGAGATGGGCTCACGAAGGACCAACGAGGACGCCGCCGTCACTGCCGCCAGAGCAGCCTATATCGCTGGCTTTAGTGCAACATCAAACCTCGCGGCCGGACGGCGGTATGCGATCCCAACAGCGGGAACGATGGGGCATGCCATCATTCTTGCCCACGACAGCGAGGCCGGCGCATTTCGTGCTCAGAAGGCCGTCATGGGGGATGCAACGACGGCACTGGTCGATACCTACGACACGATGAACGGGATACGCACCGCCATCGAGACCTTTGGGCCGTCGTTGGCTGCGATCCGAATCGACTCTGGCGATCCAGCGACGACCGCGGTAGGGGCACGTAAGCTGTTGGACTCGCTCTCTGCAACCAAGACCCAGATTATCGTCTCGGGTGACCTGGACGAAGCCGCGATTGCACAGCTCAGCGGAGCCCCAATCGATGGCTTTGGGGTTGGGACCAAGCTGGTCACCGGATCAGGTGTCCCGACCGCAGGCTTTGTCTACAAACTTGTTGCGATCGAACGTGGCGGTGAACGTATCGCCGTAGCAAAACAATCGGAATCCAAAACCTCCGATGGCGGAGCGAAGACAGCGTATCGAAGGACGAGAGCAAAGCGGGTGATCGACGAGTTCTCGCTCGATCCCACAACCGCGCTTAGCCCTACCTCCGCCGACGAGCTTCAAGAATTGCAGATTCCGCTCATTGTGCACGGTGACCCGGTCATCGACGACGACATCGAACGCTGGCGTCGCATCCACCGGGACTCGCTGGCTGAACTCGGTCCCGCGGCTGAGGTCCTAGCTGCGACATCACCCCTGTTCACCTGCCACTACATCGGCCCAGGCACCCTCCACGCCTGAGCACTGTCGAAAGGAGCCCCATGCCAATTGAGATCACCTCACTCGAAGAGGCAGGCCTATATCGTCCACAAATCGAGCGGCTCACCGCCCATCTGGAACACTATGTCGACGCTGGCAAGATACCAGGATTCGCACTCCTGATCGCGCGAGACGACGCGGTAGCCCTTCGCCATCACTACGGCATGGCGGACCCGCTCAACCAAACGCCGATCCAGGATTCGACGCTATATCGCATCTATTCGATGACGAAGCCGATTACTTCGACCGCACTTTTGACGCTCGTCGAAGCCGGACTCATCGATCTCAACGACGAGGTGGGTGACTACATCCCATCCTTCAAAAACATCAACGTCCTCGTCGGCGGTTCGCTCTTGGAACCCCTCTATCGACCAGCGACCGAGCCGGTGCGTGTCTGGCACCTACTGACCCACACCGCGGGCTTGACCTATGGATTTCACAATCAAACCATTCTGGACGCTCTCTATCGCCAGCACGTCTCCGAATTCAGTCTGCCCGCCGACATCACCCTTGAAGCCCTAGTGGACCGGTATGCGCAACTCGGTCTTCTCTTTGACCCCGGAACCGCCTGGAATTACTCGGTCGCCACCGACGTCGTCGGCAGGCTCATCGAAGTAGTCTCCAACACGTCGCTGGCCCAGTATCTACAAGAGACCATCTTTGATCCGCTCCAGATGACCAATACGACTTTTGAGCTCGACTCTGAACAACTTGAACGAGCCGGTGCCCTCTTCCTGAGAACCGAGAGTGACGGCATGCAACGCCTTGGTGGAGCGGTACCTGAACGCCGCGTAGCCCCAGTTGATCTTGGTGGCGGAGGCCTCTACTCCACGCTCGACGACTACCTTCGCTTTGCACTCATGCTCATGCACCGGGGCGCCTTTGAGGGACATCGCATCCTTGGACCCCGCACGGTCGATCTCATGACAACCAATCATTTACCTGGTGGCGCTGATGCACTCGATCTTTGTCGCTATCGCCCCCAACCAATCGACATCCCCGGTGAGGGTTTTGGCCTTGGCGTCTCCGTGGCCACCAACCCCACCGCCGCAAAGAACTTCACCCTCGATGCCGAGTTTGGCTGGGGCGGCATGGCCAGCACCAACTTCTTCATCGCGCCACGAGACCAGCTCACCGTCATCTTTATGACTCAACTCATCCCTTCAAGTGCCTACGCATTCGGACACGAGATTCACCGTTTGCTGGTTCCCGCACTGACGAGCTAAACATAGACGCAACCCACCATCGCGAGGCGACCAGTCTCACCTGGCCAGTGTTGTTTGCTGGTCCGTTGGTCGAAGTCACTCTCCCCGATCGGGTCGAGGTATCAGCACCTCAATGAGCAATTCTCACCGTGGCCAAACGAGATGGCAGCCCTTGAGGCGGGCGATTACTCGGTGTCAGGTGAGGGTGGATCGAGTAACAGGACAAACTGGGCAATATCTACCCGTCGGGCGTCGCTTGGGATCTCGCTGTAACCGTGCGCCCTTGCGGTTGCCAGCTCGGCGAGCTCGCTAAAATGGCTGTCAAGCTCGGCGAGTTCCCCTACGGTGAGCCAGCCCGTCCCCTCGGAGAGGCCACAGACGTTGCGCCACTCCTCAGAGAGCTGGGTGGCAAATCGTCGATGCGCACGGTATCGCTCGATGATCGCGGCTGTCACCTGTTCGGCCAGGGCATTGAAACCCACGGTCACCTCTCCAGCATCGTCGGCTACCGTGATGCCGAGATACTTCAGACGCCATGGATGTTCACGTCGGCTCTGGACCTCGACCGGCTCGACAAAATCGTGCTTGGCCAGTTGGCGTAGATGGAAGGAGCAATTGGCCGCCGTCGTGTCCAGCAAGCGGGCCGCCTCGGCAGCCGTCAGCGTCTCGTGCTGTCCCAGAAGGTCAATGAGTGCAAGCCGGAGTGGATGCGCTAGCGCCTTGATCCCACCAACATCGTCAAGCATCCGACTGGGCAGATCCCTCTCCTTTGGATCATGAGCTCGGTCAAGCATCGCTTCGTCACCTCCATTCGCTGTGTATCCACTGATCTGTCCCCACGCACGACAGATCCCAAGAGATGGCAGGCGACGAGACGGTTCCACCATACCCTCTCGTCGCGCACCACCAATAATGGTTCATCACAGCAGCGATGTTACCCTAATGGTGAAAGCCATTCACCTGTGACGATGTCGGCATGGGAGCATCGAGATCATCAAGCTCTTCAACCGCCCGCTTGAGGTCATCGACGAACAACGCAGCGAGATCGCTCCGGAAGCCGTTGCGCAAAACCGCGCGCATGATCAACTCATCTGAGAGGTTGTCGGGCATCGGATAGACCGGCACCTGCCAGCCGCGCTCACGCAGCTTCGAGGAGAGGTGGTGGAGGTTCCAGTTGGGATTCGAATCAGCGGTCTTCATCCAGGCCACGACCGGCAATTCATCCCCGCGCGCGATCACCGACATCGAAGGAAGATCATCAAGGCCGTCTGCAATCATCGCCGCCGTTTGCTGTGAGCCACGCTGAACGCGACGATAACCCTCAAACCCCAGGCGAATCAGGTTATAGTACTGCAATAGCACCTGTGCTCCTGGACGCGAGAAATTGAGTCCGAACGTGGGCATCTCTCCACCAAGGTACGAGACCTTGAAGATCAACTCCTCGGGCAATAGGTCCTTGCTTCGCCACAACACCCAACCGAGTCCTGGATAGACCAATCCATACTTATGGCCCGAGGTGTTGATCGAATGAACGCGCTCCAACGCAAAGTCCCATACCAGTTCGGGTTGGAGAAATGGGGCCACAAAGCCACCAGAGGCCGCATCGACATGGATGGGGATATCAAGCCCGCCAGAGGCAGCGAGATCATCAAGCGCTCGGGCGATCGCGGCGATTGGCTCGTAGATGCCGGTATAGGTCACCCCGAGGATCGGTACCACACCAATGGTATTCTCGTCGACCGCGTCGAGCACACCGCGCGGAGTCAGGAATGGCTCCTCTCGAGTAATGGGGACATAGCGTGGCTCCACCTCGAAGTAATTCGCAAACTTCTCCCACACGACCTGCACCGAAGAGCTAAAGACGATATTGGGTCGTCCCACATCTTTACCTTCTGCGCGTCGTTTTGCCATCCAACGTCGCTTGAGCGCAAGCCCAGCCAACATACAGGCCTCCGAAGATCCGGTGGTGGAGGTTCCAATCACGTTCGACGGATCAGGGGCATGCCAGAGATCGCCGATCATAGCGATGCACCGATCCTCGATCGCCGCAGTTTGCGGGTATTCGTCCTTGTCGACGATGTTCTTGTCGACCGCCTCCAGATAGAGTTGATCAGCTTCAGGCTCCATCCATGTGGTCACAAAGGTCGCCAGATTTAAACGCGCAGAGCCATCAAGGTCAATCTCATCACTGATCATCTGATAGGCGGTACGAGCGCTCATGCCAACAGCAGGTATCTGATATTTTGGAATTTCGTGATCGTCGCCATCGGCGTAGATCGGATTAACTTTGATTCCCTCTGACATTTCCTTTGCTTCATGGTCACCGCTAAGTCGGGTCATGCATCATCCTCCTTGGCACCAGGTTAGCAAGGAGACCTCGTTATCCGCTGAACAGGCGCCCGGAGCTCGACCATACTATCGCAAATGGTGGCTGTCCACCACCGTAATCGACACGCGCCATTATCCATTCATCGCGCGTATGACCGCGTCGTTGATGCTTGGCCAGCGCTCCTTCGCCCAGGCACCAAAGGGCTTTGCACCGAGAAACACCGCGAAGCATTGCTGCGAGGGATCGATCCACAGATAGGATCCACTCTGGCCAAAGTGGCCATAGCTTGCCTCCGAGACGAGAGTTCCCATCCAGTGCGCCACCTTGTGGCCCCGCACCTCTGCACCAAGGCCCCACGGGTTGGGGGTCTGCAATCCAAAGCCTGGCAATACCCCGGGCAACTCCCCCAGGAAGGGCGTCCGTAACCGCAACAACGACACATCGGCAAGGATCGAGGGAACGCTCAAGACCCGTACCAACTTGACAAGGTCGTCGATGGTTCCCGAGAGGCCAAAAGCGGCTCCGGTGGTGGCAAGCTCCGGGTCCACACTCGCACCAGCCATCCCCGCTGGCTCGAAAACAGCCTCACGGATGTAGTCGCGATAGGTCATCGATGACACTCTCTCTAACCCTCTGCCAAGCAGCTCATAACCAATGTTGGAGTAGATCCGCCTGGTACGCGGTGCGATTGATGGCTCGATGTTGTCTGGCGCAACCAGCCGGGGATCGTTAGCCTCACCAGTGGCAAGTCCGGAGGAGTGCGATAACAACTCCTCCACAGGGATATCGAAATTCCCCAAGCCCGAACCGAGGGCAAGAGAACCATCCTCGATCCCAATGTGAACACCTACCGCAGCCACGAGTTTCGAGACCGACGCCCAAGGTCTAGGAACAATCTCCCCATAGGAGCCACCGACCACCGCGTCGGCATCGGTGAGCCGACCAAACGCGAGCGACTCACCCGTCTCAAGATAGTCCTCGATCGTCAGTGTCATGGAGTTCAGCCTATTTACTGTTGGCTGGTGGCAGCCTCCTGTTCGGCGATTTGGCGCCGAACCTCATCCATGTCCAGAGCTTCGACCTGGGCAATAATCTCGGCCAAGGCTTGACGCGGTAGCGCCCCAGGCTGTGCATAGAGCAGCACCTGATCACGGAAGGCCATCAGCGTAGGGATCGACATGATCTGGAACGCCTGTGCCAACTCGCGCTCAGCCTCAGTATCCACTTTGCCAAAGACAATATCGGGATGCTCCTCCGAGAGCTCTTCGTAGACCGGGGCGAAGGCCCTACATGGCCCGCACCACGCTGCCCAGAAATCGACGAGAACGATACCGTTCTCTTCGACGGTTTCGTTAAAGTCTGCTGCCGTCAAATTCTGCGTTGCCATCGTCACCCTTTCTCGTTACCAGTTACAACCACTATACCCCTAACGGTATTCCGAAAGGTTCAATCAACGAGCGGTACCCGGAGCGGGAGTCGAACCCGCATGACCCAAAGGTCCGGGGGGTTTAAGCCCCCTGCGTCTACCATTCCGCCATCCGGGCGCACGGCTATGTCGGGCCGAAGAGCGTCGTGAGAAGCTGACGGTCCGACTGATACAGCCACCACATCGTCCAGACACCAACTGGGGTGAAGCCTCCCGCGAGGTGAAAGGCAACATGGGCATGCAGACACTTTACACCAGCGCGTGCACCGCCTACGCCTCGGCCAAACATGTGGGGAAGTTCATGGCGCCCGCTTCGATAGCTCTGGTTGGCGAGATCGAGTGCGCCAGGATCAACTGACGACGCTGCTCGACGCACCCCTCCTTGAGACTCAAGGCGTGCGACGGCGGACACCAGTCGACGCTCAACCAACCAAAACCTGTTCGACTGTGGCGTCTGATCCTGGTCATAAGGGGCCAACTCGATCACGATCGGGTAGCCATCGACCGATCTGGTCACCGTGCGGAACGGAATCTTCGGGACCCGACCGAGCTGGTCGGTTACCCAATCGATATCCTCCCTATTGGCGAACCACGCTTGACTATCCTCGTCGACGACCACGCCGACGCACCAGAACTGCAATGACGATTGCCACTGCGGCCACCGGAGCCAGTCGCTTAGCAATTGGCTTAGCCAGCATGCGCACGGCATTGAGCTCTGCAGGTTCGTCAGACTCTGCTACCACGTGTGTATCCACAGACGCGTCATCGGCTGGAGCCGCCCGCGACTCATCCTCAGCAGCCGTCTCACCCTGGCCGATCAGCTCAGCGAGTCTGGTTGCAAACTCGCCCATCAACTTCTCAGAGACCTCACCAAGCACACCACGACCGAACTGGGCAACCCGACCCGCGATGGTCAGGTCAACGTCAACCGTCACCCGAGTCATCTCACCCTCAGGGATCAACCGCGCCGTGATAACCGCACTCGCATTCCCCTGACCTTTGGTCTCACGTCCCTCTGCGCGCAGCACTGCGATGTGGTGCTCCGCATCCCGAGACTCGAAACGCGCCACGCCGGCGTAGTTCGCGGTAATCGGGCCAACCTTGATCTTGACCGACCCCTTGTGATCGTCGCCCTCGACCGAAGACAGCGAAGCGCCGGGTAGACATGGTGCAATACGCTCGAGATCGGTGAGAATCTCCCACGCCCGATCGACCCCAACCGGTACCGTAAACTCGTTAACAATCTCCATAGCACTTCCTCTCTGTCGCACGAACCCGTGCAAGATCAGCCCAAGTATCGACGTCCATTGGATTCCCTTGACACGGGACCTCGACAACGTTGACGCGATCGAATATTCCTCGCGCACCGACGTCTCCTTGGCGCGCAAGCAACCCGAAGACCGACGACGATATCTTAACCGGGTTCCCTCGTTTACCCCTATAGGTAGCGATGGCAACCCCAGTGACGGTGGCGCTGGCCACCGCGTACCACGCCTTGGCGCCAATCAATGGTTGATCGCCTAGTCCAACGGTGAGCGCACCGAGGCGACGCTCAAGGGTCGCGTCCACAGCGAGTCCCAGCGACGATGCCAACCCATCGCCCGGGCGATGGTTTCGCAATTCAATGAAACCGTCCGGCACCAAGCCATCGAGGCGACTGTCCTGGGTAACGACAAAATGGCCACCCGCTGGCACCATCGCCGCGGCGCCGAGTGCCCAACTCACGAGCGGACGCCCACCGACATCGACGAGCAGCTTGGAGGTTCGAGCATCAAAGCGTGTGCCCGAACCCGCAGCCAGCACCACCAAGGCCGTCGATGCCAATTCACGCTCTGCAGCCATGTCATGACTCACTAGGTCATGGTAGCTCACCAGGTCATGGCCCCTTCAGCGTGGATAGGACCCTCTGTGAGCGACAGCGGATCAGCCTGGCGATGCTCCCGACGAGCGATGATCTCTGCCAGAATCGAAACCGCCGTCTCGGCGGGGGTTCTGGCTCCGATATCGAGACCGATGGGTCCAGCGATGCGGCTGCGCACCTCATCCGCAGCGATCCCATCGGCCACCAATCGATCCAGACGATCCTGCTGTGTTCGTCGCGACCCCATGACGCCGATGTACCCAGCTCGAGTCGCGAGTGATGCCTTGATCGCAGGCACGTCAAATTTAGGATCATGCGTGAGGATGCAGATGGCATCGCGCTCGGTAATAGTTTCACCGACCGCCACAAGATAATCGTGTGGCCAAGCGACATGCACCTCGTCGGCCATCGGAAAGCGAGCTTCGGTGACAAAGACCGCCCTTGCATCTACGACGATCACGCGATACCCCAGGAGCTTCGCCGCCTGTGCAAGGGCATCACTGAAGTCAACTGCGCCAAAAATGAACATCTGCGCAGGTTGTGCTGAAACCGCCATCACCACCGCAACCTCGAGTGAACGAGACTGCCCTCTTCTGCCATAGGTGCGCCGCGTCCCATGTGCCTGCGCCAACACACCGGCCGCATCACGAGCAACCACCCGGTCGAGATCTGGGTTGCCGAGTGTACCCACCACTTCGTCGGCGAGCACCAGCATCGATGCACCTATCGACGGAAGTGCTACCGAACGATTCTCCCCAGCAAAATATGATTCGTCCTCTTCATCAACGGCATAGACCGTTGCGATCACGCACGGTTCCCCGTGATGCAGCGCCTCTGCGAGCCGGTAGAGATAGTCAGGAGGATCAGGCTGTACAAGAATATGGAACGTACCTCCACAGGTCAGGCCAACCGCCACCGCCTCATCATCGGAGAACCCGAAGGCCATCGTCGTCGCCTCCGAAGGAGAGGAGCTACCAAGGAGCCCAAAACTCGTAAGAACCGACTCCGGCGCTTCAAGTCGCAACAGTGCCTCGGCGACAACAGCTCCTTCGACGCAACCTCCCGACACCGAACCGGCGACCTCGCCGTCTTGGTTCACGGCCATCAGGGCACCCGGCTCTCGAGGACCGGAGCCCTCGACTGCGACCACCGTCGCAATCGCACAACGCTTCCCCATCGCCCGCCAAGCGAGCACTCGATCTATCACCTCAATCATGAGAACGCTCCTTGAGTACAGATTAGTTTGGCGAGTTGTTCGAATGAACGAATGCTCTCGCCGGGCACGAGCGCATCGAGATAGGGCAGCGCGGTCGCCATCCCACGTGCCAGCGGAGCGTAATCAGCCGCCCCTGCAAGCGGGTTCACCCAAAGAATCCGATGAGCCAGACGAGAAAGTCGTCCCATGGCCACATCCATCACCAAGGGATCGCCACGATCCCAACCGTCGGAGAACACGACGACGACCGCACGTCTGGCAAGACCGCGTGAACCATAGCGGGTGTTGAACTCCCCGAGCGAAGCACCAAGCCGGGTACCTCCAGCAAAATCATCGACGATACGTGTCACCTGAGCCATCGCCCGATCTGGATCACGGGCATCAAGTGCTCGGCTGACGTCACTGAGACGCGTGCCGAGCGTAAAAACATGGACGTCGCCTAACGCCCGTCGTGCAGCCCACGCAAAATGCAAGAGGCCCTCAGCATAGGCGTGCATCGATCCGGAGATATCGACCAGGAACAGCAGCCTGCGATACTGCATGCCCTTGGCACGAAAGCGACGCTGGATCAGCTCCCCATCGGTCGCGACAGAGAGGCGCAGTGTGCGCGCAAGATCCACCCGCTGCATCCGCCGGCTCTTGGTGTACCGGTAACTACGGCGAAGCGGGGGTGCGAACCGAAGCTGATCGATGACTCGAAACGCCTCTTGTCGCTCATTGGCATCCAGCTGACGCAGATCTACCGACCGCAGTCGCTCCACAGCCGAATAGCGGACGATGCGTTGCGCCTCCTCGCCTTCGTCAGCGTCGCCTTCTGGTGCATCGTCATCATCGAGACCCACACTGACCTGGCGTGGTTGCTGGGCCTCGCTGGCGACACCTATCCCGTAGAAGTACTCTGCAAATCCCCGCTCAAAGGCCTCGTTATCGTGGCCCGACTTGACCAAGATGGCTCTGGCACCCTCGCGAACGAGATCCTCACGGCCAACACCAAGCACGGTCAACGCGGCCAAGAGGTCACCTGCACTCGTGGGCGACACCGCGAGTCCACGTGAACGCAGGAGCTCTACGAGCCCAGCCACCAACTCCTCAGGGCTCACTCCTCGAACCGAGCGAAGGCCTGCTTAAAGAGCGTCGAAACCCCGACCCCAGCCAGTCGCTCCTCGTCCTCGCGAAACTTGACAACCGCCCCAAGCGTCATCTCCAACCACTCCGGAGTCACCTCGGTCGCCATCAGTCGGGCAAGTGCCATAGCCCAGTCGATTGCCTCAGCGATCCCCGGCGGCTTGACGAGGCCCTGGGTGCGTAATTCCTGTACCAACGCACCCACCTGAGTAACGACTCGTTCGCTCGCCTCAGGAGCGCGGAGTCGAATGATCGCCACCTCGCGTTCAAAGCTCGGATGATCAACCCAGAGATACAAGCACCGACGCTTGAGGGCGTCATGGAGATCACGAGTTCGGTTTGACGTGAGGATCACAATAGGACGCACCGTCGCTGAACGTGTCCCTAGCTCTGGAATGGTGATCTCGAAGGTTGAGAGCAGTTCCAAGAGGAAGGCCTCAAACTCATCATCGGCGCGGTCGAGCTCATCGATGAGCAGGATCGGGGGATGAGCCGGGTCCTGATATCCGAGCGAGCGCAGCAACGGTCGCTCCACCAGGTAACGATCCTGATACAGCTCCGCCTCGAGCGATGACCGGTCCGTTGCCACACCGGTGGCCTCGGTGGCCCGTAGATGGAGAAGCTGCTTGGCATAGTCCCAATCGTACACCGCCTGGGTCGAGTCGATTCCTTCATAACACTGCAAGCGAATGAGATCACTCCCAAAGAGTCGCGCCAAGGCAAGCGCGAGCTCAGTCTTGCCGACACCGGCATCCCCCTCGAGCAGCAACGGCTTCTCGAGTGCCAAGGCAAGGAAGACCGCGGTGGCGATCTTGAGGTCAGGCAGGTAATCGACTCGGCGTAGACCTTGCGCCAGGTCTTCTGGCGTGTTGAGCCCGAGCCTCGCGGTTCGTTGCTCAGCCAAGTTCGATCAATGCTCGCTTCACGAGGACCCGAGCTAGGTGGCGACGATACTCGACACTGGCATTGATATCAGCTGAGGGGCTCGTACCCTCGTCGGCCACTGCTGCTGCCTCGTCAACACTCGCACCCGCCGCCAAACGTTCTTCAACCGCTGTGGCGCGCAAGGGAGTCGGCCCCATGTTGACAAAGCCGACATTCGTGCGGTCGCCGCGAACCGCCACCACGCCAACAATCGCCCAGTCCTGCGCCCGTCGATTGAACTTTTGGAACGCATACTTCGTGAAACCGGTTGGGACGCGGATCTCAATAAGAATCTCATCGGGCGCGAGTGCCGTCTCCAAGAATCCCTTGAAGAACTCCGACGCCGCAATCTCGCGACGGCCCGATGGCCCTTCAACCACCATGGTCGCTCCGAGTGCCAACAACGCCGCCGGAAAGTCGGCGGCACCATCGCCATGGGCGGTTGAGCCACCGATCGTGCCAACGTGGCGCACCGAAGGATCCCCAATCTGACCAGCGACCATGGAAAGAACGGGAACTTCACGAGCGACCAGCTCTGAGGTCTCCACATCACGATGTCGCGTCAGTGCCCCAATCGCCACCGCGTTGCCTTCCTTGCGCACATAGGACAGGTCGGAGATCCGTCCGATATCAACAAGCATCGAGGGTGATGCGAGCCGAAGCTTCATCAACGGGATCAACGAGTGGCCCCCTGCAAGAACCTTCGCGTCCTCATCACTGGAAAGCATGGCGATCGCCTCTGCGACATTGTTCGCCCGGACATAGTCAAAACTCGACGGATACATACATTTCCCTTCTTTTGATTTGCGTCATCTCTACCGGACTCTCAACTATTGCTGCTTCTTCGCCTGTTGGATCAGCGAATATACCCGCTCGGGCGTCGCCGGCATCTGACAGTCCATCACCCCAAGGTCAGCAAGTGCATCCACGACAGCGTTGATGACGGCGGGTGCCGATCCAATCGTACCGGCCTCACCAACCCCCTTGACGCCAAGTGGATTCGTCGGCGACGGGGTCACCGTCGAGTCAAGCTCAAAGCTCGGCATTTCAGACGCCGACGGCACAAGATAATCTGCCAGCGAGGCATTCAGCAGCTGTCCGGAGGTATCATAGAGTGCCTCCTCGTAGAGCGCCTGGGCCACACCTTGGGTTATCCCGCCATGCACCTGACCCTCGACAATCAGCGGGTTGATTTGATTCCCACAATCGTCGACGGCGATATAGCGAACAAGGCGTACCTCTCCAGTTTCTTCGTCAATCTCCACCACCGCGATATGAGTACCATTCGGGAAGGTGAAGTTCGGTGGATCCCAGCTGATCGACGCCTCAAGATTTGGCTCCACCCCATCGGGAAGGTTATGCGCGGTGAACGCCTCAAAGGCGATGGCGGCGAGCGGTAGCTGCTGGTCTGGCGAGCCCTTGACGCGGAAGGCAGCATTCACGTATTCGAGATCCTCTTCAGCGACCTCAAGCTGATGGGCAGCGATCTTCATCGCCTTCTCGATGACCCGCTCGGTTGCCAGGTAGACGGCGGTGCCGCCAACGGAGAGCGAACGGCTGCCGTAGGTGTCCATCCCGTGAGGCGCGATTGCTGTATCGGAATGCAATACCTCGACATCGTCTGGCGATATGCCAAGCTTGTCGGCCACGATCATCGACCAGCTCGTCTCGTGACCCTGCCCATGGGGAGCAGTACCCGTCACAACCTGCACCTTCGAGGTCGGCA
This sequence comes from Ferrimicrobium sp., assembly GCA_022690815.1. Taxonomy (NCBI): domain Bacteria; kingdom Bacillati; phylum Actinomycetota; class Acidimicrobiia; order Acidimicrobiales; family Acidimicrobiaceae; genus Ferrimicrobium; species Ferrimicrobium sp. Next base: position 2,714 of record JALCZJ010000003.1, on the reverse strand, counting down.
GGATCCGGACCGTCGCAGCCTCCCAACCGCCGGCCCCATAGTTCAAGCTGGCAAGCACACGAGAAGGGGCGAGCCCACACATTTCGACATAACACGAAACGCCGATCCCAAGCCGCCGTGGGTCGCCAGCCGCGCGACGCCGCTCCTGCTCGGCACGCAGCTCGGTGTAGCCCGCGTTATCGAGCGCCTTTGCGAGGTTCTCGTGATAAGAACCCGAATCAAACGTCAGTCCTGCCACCGACTCATAGGGGAACTTATCGGCTGCGATAAAGTTACGCCGCCGGATCTCCGCCGGATCCATGTTGAGCTTGCGCGCCAACGTGTCCATCGCTCTCTCAATGGCATAGGTCGCCTCTGGCCGTCCAGCGCCTCGGTAGGCATCAGTCGGCGTTTTGTTCGTGAAGAGTCCGGTGCAGGTGAACGAATAGGCACCAACGTCATAGACGCCGTGATAGAGAAATGCCCCAAGCAGTGGGACACCGGGAGTCACGAGCTGGAGGTAGGCACCCATGTCGGCGAGCAACTTCACCCGAATGGCGGTCACCTTGCCATCGTCATTGGCCGCGAGCTCCATGTACTGGACCTGGCCACGTCCGTGAATGGTCGCCATTGTGCCCTCACCACGCTCCTCAGTGAAGCGAACCGGTTGACGCAACCGACGCGCCAGCGCGAGGCACAGGAGCTCCTCCGCATAGACGTCGAGCTTCGAGCCAAAACCACCCCCGACGGATGGGGCCACAACACGCAGCTTGGTCTCCGGGATACCCGTAGTCAAGGCGAGCATGACACGCAACACGTGGGGAATCTGCGTAGCTGAGTATATGGTGTAATCGCCACCCATCGGAGACGGGACGACCACCATCGCCCGTGGCTCCATGGCGGCGGGAATAAGCCGCTGCTGGACATAGCGCTCGCTCACGGTCACTTTGGCCGCACGAAAGGCCGCCTCGACCGCATCCGGGTTCGGATCGAGCGCCCACACAAAGCTGGTGTTGCTCTCCAACGCTTCGTGGGCAAGCGTACCGTCCTTGACCGCGTCCTCAAGGTCAAGGACCGGGGCCAACTCCTCGTACTCAACGATTACCTCGCCAGCAGCATCGACCGCCTCGGTTTGTGAACGAGCCACGACCGCTACTACTCCTTCACCGGCGTAGTGCACGTAATCGATGGCGAGCGGATAATGCGCAGGACTCTTCATATCTGGCGTCACCGGCCAGGCACAAGGCATCGGAGATGCCCACTCGGACTGCAAATCCCCTCCCGTCAAGACCGCAACGACACCAGGCATCGATCGTGCAGCGTTGGTGTCAACCCTGGTGATTCGGGCATGCGCATGCGGCGAGCGAACGAGGACGAGATGCAAAGCACCAGGGACGACAAGGTCGTCGGAGAACCGATTCTCGCCCGAAAGAAGCCCGGGATCTTCCCGCCGGACCCGGCGTTGTCCGATAATACGCTCTTGTGCCTCGGTCATCGTCATCGCGTTGCCCCCATCTCCTCTTTCGCGGCCAAAACGGCCTTGACGATATTGTGATATCCAGTGCAGCGACAGAGGTTCCCCTCGAGCCCCTCCCGCACGGTTGCCTCATCGAGCGTGTCGTGCTCGGCCAGAATCGACATCGACACCATCACCATGCCCGGCGTGCAGTAACCACACTGCAGCGCATGATTCTCCTGGAACGCTCGTTGCAGAGGATGGAGTGTTCCATCAGGGTCGGCGAGGCCTTCGATCGTGGTGACGCTTCTCCCGTCAGCCTGGGCCGCCAGTACCGTGCACGACTTCACCGATTCCCCATCCAGGAGGACGGTGCAAGCCCCACACGACGATGTATCGCAACCAACGTTGGTACCTGTTAACCCAAGATGCTCTCGTAAGAAATGCACCAACAAGGTCCTTGGCTCAACATCAGCCGCTCGCTCTTGGCCATTCACTGTCACTTCTACGCGCACTCGTCCTCCTCTTTCAATGGATCGTACTTACCTAATGAGGGGAGCGACGCGCCCCCTGCGACACCATGATCACACACCATGATCACTCTGTGCCCACACTCCCGAAACTAGCACGAATTTCGGGACTCTTGTGTGCGGCGGCGAAAAAGAAGTCTCCTCCGTCTCCGACGAACCTCATCTCCTCGGGTCCTTGCAACACAAACGACGTGGTTCACAGCTACCACCCATGCCGGGCTACGCCATCGAACCCTGTCGTTACCAAGATGCATCACGCAGGGGCTGACCGCAGCTAGCACTGCTTACTGCGGCCCCGGTTCATGATCAAAGATCTTTCTCAGCGAGCCGCTCTCCCCGGCTCGCCCTCTGTCCCCACCCACAGGCCGCACCAGAGTGCCGCGCGCGTCAACAATCCCCGACCCAACATGCATAGTGTGGGCGTTGCGCCGAGACGTTGGGGTCAACGCCAATAAAACGGCACGAAGCGCCCCTCGGCGTTCGAATGACAGCCACCCACCACGAGGTGTCACCGTAACCGTCTATTCGCTCCACCAGTTCCACTGCATCAGGAGGGTCAGGTTGGGGCACGCTACTGATACGGCTACGTTGATCACTCTTGAACTAGTTTGCCATCATGTCGCTAGAGCAAGGTCAGTACCTATTGGGTTGTGGCACAAGAGCTTAGAGTCCACTCAGTGACACTACACCGATGGGAAACAAAAGGACGTATTGATCCTCCTATGCACACCACAACGGGGGTACGCCCA